>DAOLDO010000046.1:0-1723 GCA_035327325.1 Chloroflexaceae bacterium
CTACGGCGTCGAGCTGGACAGCGTCGGCGGCAACACGGTCAGCGGCAACTACATCGGCACCAACCCCGCCGGCACCGCCGCCGTGCCCAACGGGGCCTACGGCGTGCACCTGCTCTTCGCCAGCGGCAACACGGTGGGCGGGGCCACGGCGGCCGCTGGCAACCTGATCTCGGGCAACGCGATCGGCGGCATCAACATGCAGGGCGGCGCTGGCGCCCACCTCATCAGCAACAACCGCATCGGCACCGCCGGCGGCGGCGTGGCCCCCCTGGGCAACCTCGGCAACGGCATCACCATGAGCGACGGGGGCGGCAACCAGGTGCGCGACAACCTTGTCGCCTTCAACGGCAACCTCGGCGTGCTCGTCTTCTCGGACGGCAACAGCTTCACCGGCAACACCCTGCACGACAACGCCTGGAGCGGCATGCAGCTGAGCGGCGCGGGCAACACCGTGGGCGGGACCACGCCCGCCGCCCGCAACATCATCGCGGGCAACGACCAGGGCGGCCTGAACATCGTCGGGGCCGGGGCGACCGGCAACCTGGTCCAGGGCAACTACATCGGCGTGGCGGCCGACGGCGTCACGGCCGACGGCAACGCGTTCGTCGGCCTCGCCCTTACCAGTGGCGCCGACGACAACATCATCGGGGGGGCCGCGCCGGGGGCGGGCAACCTGATCGCCAACAGCGGCTTCGAGGGCGTGCTGATCGACAGCGGCAGCCACACCGTCGCCGGCAACACGGTGCGCGACAACGGCGAGGAGGGCATCGCCCTGTTCCCCGGCGTCGCGGACAACACGATCGGCGGGCTCACCGCGGCCGCGGGCAACCTCGTCACCGGCAACGCCCTGGCCGGGATCAGCGTGGACGGCGGCGCGGGCAACCGGGTGCTGAGCAACCGCAGCTTCGCCAACGGCGGCCCGGCGATCGAGCTGCTGAACGGGGCCAACAACGGCCAGCAGGCGCCGACGGTCACGGCGGCCGTCCCCGGCGCGCCCGCGCCCGGCCAGTCCAACGTGCAGGGCTGGCTCGTGGGCGCCGCGCCCGATACCACCTACACCGTGCAGCTCTTCGGCGGCGAGACGTGCGCCCTGGGCGGCGGCGCCGAGGCCCGTACCCTGCTCGACAGCTTCAGCGCCATCATCGGCCCCGACGGCACCGCGCCCCTGACCCGCACCCTCGGCCTGGGCCTGGCCGGCGGCTACGTGAGCGCCACGGCCACCGACGCCCTGGGCAACACCTCGGCCCTGGCCACCTGCGCGCCCGTGGGCCCCGACAACACCGACTGGTTCACCGCGCTGCCGCTGCCCGGCGGCCTGACCGTCGGCGCCGAGCAGGCCCTGGCTCTGCCCGGGCAGGTGCGCTGGTACAGCGTCGAGGTGCAGCCCCGCAGCCGCGTGACCGTCAACCTGGGCAGCCTGCCCGCCGGCTACGACCTCGCCCTGTTCAACGATCTTGGCGCCCGCGCCGAGGAACTGGCCCTCGCGGCCAGCGCGGACCTCACCGCGACCCTGGCCATCGCCCAGGAGTTGATTGACTACGACGCGCTCGAGGCCAGCAACTTCGTCACCAACACCCTCGCGCCCGAGCTCTACAGCCCCGAGGCTTTCACCACCCTGGCCCTCGCGCCCGAGAACTACCGGCCCGACGTGATCGCCGAGACGGTCGTCTCGCCGTACAAGACCTCGCCGTACAAGACCTCGCCGTACAAGACCTCGCCGTAC
>DAOLDO010000046.1:1823-15420 GCA_035327325.1 Chloroflexaceae bacterium
ACAAGACCTCGCCGTACAAGACCTCGCCGTACAAGACCTCGCCGTACAAGACCTCCGAGGTGGCGGCGGGCGTGGTGCTGGACACCGGCCTGCTGGCCTACACCGACATCGAGGGCACCCTGCCGCGCACCCTGGCCCTCAGCACCTACACCGAGGGCGGCAGGATCTACATTGCCGTGTACGGGCGCAACGGCGCCTTCGAGCCGGCCGACAGCTTCGAGCTGTCGGTGAGCCGCTCGGGCAATCAGTGCAGCGCCCTCGCGGCGCCCGCCCCGTCGGGCCCGCTGCTCCAGGCCCAGGCCGGCGGCTACAAGACGATCTTCGTCGCCGATTTCGCGCGCATGCCCGGCAGCGCCGCGGAGGTCCAGGAGCTGCGCGACCTGCTCGGCAGCTTCCGCCAGCGGTCGGACATCGGGGGCGTGGTGGTGGACGTGGGCGCCGACGGGCGCGTGGCGGCCGCCAACAGCCTGGCCGACGCCAACCCGGGCTGCCCCGAGGCGAAGAACTTCGTGGCCGACGGGGTCAAGCGGATCGTGGACGACTACCGCGCCCTCAACCCCGGCCTGCGCTACGTCGTGCTGGTGGGCGGCGACGCGGTCATCCCCTACTACCGCTACGCCGACCAGGCCCTGCTGGGCAACGAGAGCGAGTTCGAGCCGCCGGTGCAGAACACGTCGTTCTCCGAGGCCGCCCTGCGTCTCGGCTACGTGCTCGGGCAGGACGAGTACGGCGCCCGCTTCAGCATAGACTTCCGCAGCGTGCGCCTGGCCGTGCCCGACCTGCCCGTCGGCCGCCTGGTCGAGACGGCGACCGAGGCCAGGGCCATGATTGACAGCTACATCGCCTCGGGCGGCGTGATCACGCCCACGGGCTCGTTCGTCAGCGGCTACGACTTCCACTACGAGTCGTCGCTCGAGATCGCCGGTGACCTCGCGCGGGGCACCGGCGCGCCCGTGCGCAGCCTGCTCTCGCCCTCGACCGACTCGTACCAGTTCCCCGGCACCTGGACGGCGGACGACCTGCGGGCCGAGCTGGCCGCGAACAACTTCGACCTGCTCTACCTCGCGGGCCACTTCAGCGACGGCGGGCTGAAGGCCGCCGACTACACGACGGTGCTGCGGGCCGGCGAGCTCGAGTCCCTCGCCCCGGCGCGGCTCGCCGGTGCCCTGGTGGTGAGCCCAGGCTGCCACTCGGGCTACAACACCGTGGACGGCTTCGCCATCCCCGGGGCGACCGAGCAGCCGGACTGGGCCCAGTTCTTCGCGCGGCGCGGCACGACCCTGGTGGGCGGCACCGGCTACCAGTACGGCGACACGCAGTTCACCCAGTTCGCCGAGGAGCTGTACGTGCGCCTCTTCCAGCAGCTGCGCATTGATAGCGACCCCGCCTCGGCCGCCGGCGACGCGGTGCCGATCGGCGAGGCTCTGGTGCTTGCCAAGCAGCGCTACCTGATCGACTCGGCGGTGATCCGCGGGATTGACAAGAAGACCCTGACCGTCAGCGCGCTCTACGGCCTGCCGATGACCAAGGTCAACATGCGCGGCGAGCGCCTGGCGCCCCTGCCGCCGCCCGACCTGCCCGGCACCTTCGGGCCGCTCCAGCCCCTCGGCGACCCGGGCGACCCGTACAACCTGGCGGTCAGCGAGGTGGTGGTGAGCCCCAGCCTCACGGTCGAGGAGCTGCCCCTCAGCACGCTGAGCGCCACCAGCCCGCAGACGGTCACGGCGACCTACGTGCGCGGGGCGACCCCCGACGACATTATCGCGCGCCCGGCCGAGCCGGTGCTGCCCCTGGCCCAGTTCGGCGTCGCCCGCGACGGCCAGCAGCTGCGCGGCGCTATCTTCTTCGGCGGGAGCTACAGCGAGCTGCGCGACCGCCTGCCCCTGACCGGGGCCGCCGCCACCGAGCTGCGCGGCGTCCATATGGCCTTCCCCGCCGAGTCGTTCTACCCCGAGAAGTGGTGGTCGGTCAGTACGCTCGGCGCGCTGACCGGCGACACGAGCCGGGGCCGGGCGCGCCTGCAGCTCACGCCCGCCCAGTTCCTGGCCAACCCGGGGCAGATCAGGGGTACGATCCGCTACTACGACGGCCCGCTCAGCTTCCGCCTCTTCTACAGCGACCAGGTGGCGGCCGGGCCCGACGGGGCGAACCCGGCCCTTGCGGGCCAGCCCTCCATCCAGGCCGTCAGCTTCGAGGTCGTGGGCGGCACGGCGCGCTTCAGCGTCAGCGCCAACGGCGGCGGCGCCCCGATGCGCGAGGTCTGGGTCACCCACACGGCCTCGGCCGGTGGCCTGGCGGGCCGCTGGGCCTCGATCCCCCTCGACCCGAGCGCCGACGAGCCCGATGTCTGGGTCGGCAGCTTCGCCCTGCCGTCCGGCACCCAGGACTATGTCTTCTTCGTGCAGGCGGCCAACGCCGCGGGCTTCACGGCCATCAGCACCAACTCGGGCCTCTACTACGGCACGCCATCGCCCGTCACCGTGCCGCCCCCGGGTCAGCCCGCCGAGGCCACGGCCCTGAGCCTGGGCCTGCCGACCGGCGCGACCTTCGGCCTGCCGGCCACTTTCACGGCCAGGCTGACGGGCTCCGGCGGCGCGGGCGTCGCGGGCCAGGAACTGACGCTCAGCGTGGGCGCCCGCACGGCCACGGCCACCACCGGCGCGGACGGCGGCGCCAGCTTCACGCTGACCATGTTCGGCGCGGGCGCCCAGCCGGTGGCCGTCACCTTCGCCGGCGACGGCGCCCTGCTGCCCGCGGCGGCCACGGCCACCCTGACCGTCGCCAAGCAGCAGCCCACCCTGACAGCGGCCGAGGCGGGCGGGAACGTCACCGCGACCCTGCTCGACAGCCAGGGCCTCGGCATCAGGGACGCGCGGCTCTACCTAAGCGTCGGCGGCGCCGTCGTCTCCGCTCGCACCGGCCCGGCGGGCCAGGCGACCCTGCCGGTGCCCGCCCTGGCCCCGGACGACTACCCGTTCACCGTCACCTACCTGCGCGTGCCGACAGCGACGGGCTTCGCCCCCGAGAGCGACCCGCGCTACCTCGAAGCCACGGCCGCGGGCACGCTCACCGTGGGCGGCGGCGCCCAGCCGCCGGTCGCCAACGACCAGACCGTCACGACTGACCAGGACACCGCCGTCGCCTTCACCCTCGACGCGAGCAGCCCGGGCGGCGGCGACCTGGTCTACACCATCCTCGGCGGCCCGGCCAGCGGCGCCCTGAGCGGGGACGCGCCGAGCCTGACCTACACGCCCCAGCCCGGCTTCTTCGGCGACGACGGCTTCACCTACGAGGTGTGCGCAAGCGCCAGCCCGCAGCTCTGCGACCAGGCCACGGTCACAATCGTGGTCAGCCGGGTGGAGCCCCCCGCGCTCACCATTGCCCTGGCGCCCGGCGCTGCCTGCCTCGCCGACAACCGGGGCAGGGTCAGCCTGGCCCTGGGCAGCGCCGGCGGATCGCCAGCCGCCCTGACGCTCAGCGCCGGCTCGTCGAACCCGAGCCTGGTGCCGGCTGGCAACATCACCTTCGGCGGCAGCGGCGCGAGCCGCACGGCCACGATCACGACCGTGACGGGCCGGAGCGGCACGGCCGTGATCACCCTGACCGTCGGCGACGGCGTCGCCAGCGCCAGCCTGACGCTCACGGTGCTGGCGGGCGGCGGCGGCGCCGACACCCTGACCGCCGGCGCGGGCCCGCACATGCTCTTCGGCGGCAGCGGCAACGACCGGCTGAGGGGGGGCGACGACGGCGACCTGCTGTGCGGTGGCAGCGGCAACGACACCCTCGACGGGGGCGGCGGCGACGACACCCTCGACGGGGGCAGCGGCAACGACGCGCTGGTCGGCGGCGCCGGCGACGACACGCTGATCGGCGGCACAGGGAACGATACGCTCAACGGCGGCGCGGGCGACGACGTCATGCTCGGCGACAGCGGCAACGATGTGCTGACCGGCGGCCCCGGCGCCGACCGCTTCGACGGAGGGTCCGGCAATGATGTCGCCACGGACTTCAATCCGGCCGAGGGCGACACCCGCGTGAACATCCCGTAGGGGCCGCCGGCTCCGGGCAGCTTGAGCATATGGGCGCGGCGCGCCGCGCCCTCGCGAGGCACATGGAATCTCCTGTCGCGTACATCCCGATGGACCGGCGTCAGGCCCTGGCCGCGGGCCGGGCGCTGCCGGAGCGCAGCACGGGGTCGGCCCTGTTCGCCGACATCTCGGGCTTCACGCCCCTGACCGAGGCCCTGGTGCGGGCCCTCGGCCCCCAGCGCGGCGCCGAGGAGCTCCCGCGCCAGCTCAACCGCGTCTACGACGCCCTGGTGGCCGAGGTTGACCGCTACGGCGGCTCGGTGCTCGGCTTCGCCGGCGACGCGATCACCTGCTGGTTCCCCGAGGCCGACCAGGACGCGGCTACCCCCTCCGCAAGCGCGCGGGCCGCGGCGTGCGCCCTGGCCCTGCAGCGCGCCATGGCGCCGTTCGGGGCCATCGAGATCGCGGGCGCCGGCACGGCGAGCCTGGCGATCAAGGTCGGCGTGGCCAGCGGGCCCGTGCGGCGCTTCCTGGTGGGCGACCCGGCCATCCAGACGATTGACGTGCTGGCCGGCGACACCATCCAGCGCATGGCTGGCGCCGAGCACGTGGCCGGGAGAGGCGAGGTGGTGATTGACGAGGCCACCGCGGCGGCCCTCGGCCCCCTCGCCGAGCTCGACGAGTGGCGGGCCGACCCCGACGACGGCGCCCGCTTCGCCGTGCTGCGCGGCCTGCGCGCCGAGGTGCCCGCCGCGCCCTGGCCGGCCCTGGCCGATCGGGCCCTCGGCGAGGCCGCCTACAGGCCCTGGCTGCTCCCGCCGGTCTTCGAGCGGCTGCGGTCCGGCATGGGCGCCTTCCTCACCGAGCTGCGCCCGGTCGTGGCCCTCTTCCTGCGCTTCGGCGGCATTGACTACGATGGCGACCCCCTGGCCCAGGAGAAGCTCGACGCCTTCGTCCTCTGGGCCCAGCGCATCCTGCGCGCCTACGACGGCTACATCCTCCAGCTGACCATCGGCGACAAGGGCAGCTTCTTCTACGCGGCCCTCGGCGCGCCGATCGCCCACGAGGACGACCCCGTGCGCGCCGTGATGGCCGCCCTCGAGCTGCGCGAGCCCCGCCTGCCCTTCCTCGAGCCGGTGCAGCTCGGCCTCAGCCAGGGCCGCGGGCGCACCGGCGCCTACGGCGGCGTCACCAGGCGCACCTACGGCGTCCTCGGCGACGAGGTCAACATGGCCGCCCGCCTGATGCAGCATGCCCCCCCGGGCCAGGTGATCGTCAGCCCGGCCGTGCGCCGCGCCACGGGCGACCGCTTCACCTGGGAGCCGCGGGCGCCGATTACCGTCAAGGGCAAGTCCCAGCCCGTCACCACCTACCGCCTGATTGGCCTCGACCACAACACGATCAGGCTCCACGAGCCTCGCTACGCCCTGCCCATGGTCGGCCGTCGGGCCGAGCTGGACTTCGTGCTGGAGCGCCTGGCCCTGGCCGAGGGTGGGCACGGCCAGATCGTCGGCGTCACCGCCGAGGCCGGCATGGGCAAGTCGCGCCTGGTGGCCGAGGTCGTGCGCGCGGCCTGGGCCCGCAACATCGCGGTCTTCGGCGGCGAGTGCCAGTCGTACGGCACCAGCACGCCCTACCTGGTCTGGCAGAGCGTCTGGCGGGCCTTCTTCGCCCTCGACCCGGCCGCGAGCGTGGACGACCAGGTGGGCGCCCTGCGCGTGGCCCTGGCCCGCATTGACCCGGCCCTGCTGCCGCGCCTGCCCCTGCTCGGCGTCGCCCTCGGCCTGCCCATCCCCGACAACCAGCTGACCCGCGCCTTCGACGCCAGGCTGCGCAAGGAGTCCCTCGAGGCCCTGCTGCTGAGCTGCCTGCGCGCCCGCGCCGCCGAGCTGCCGCTGCTGATCGTGCTCGAGGACTGCCACTGGATCGACGCCCTCTCCCACGACCTGCTCGAGGCCCTCGCCCGCGCCTCCTCGGGCATGCCCGTCTTCATCCTGATGGCCTACAGGCCGCCCCAGGTCCCGCGGCTGCTCGCGCCCCGCGTCACCGCCCTGCCCCACTTCCGCGAGCTGGCCCTCGACAGCCTGCTGCCCGACGAGGTGGCCACCCTGGTGCGGCTCAAGCTCGGCCAGTTCTTCGGCGACGTCGAGGCCGTGCCCGACGACCTGGTCGCGCGGGTCAACGCCCGCACCCAGGGCAACCCCTTCTACGTCGAGGAGCTGCTGAACTACATGCGCGACAAGGGGGTTGACCCGCGCGACCCCGCGGCCCTCAGGGAGCTCGACCTGCCGGCCAGCCTGCACAGCTTGATCCTCAGCCGCATTGACCGCCTGAGCGAGAGCCAGAAGAGCCTGATCAAGGTCGCCAGCGTGATCGGGCGCCTGTTCCGCGCCGCCATCCTCTGGGGCGTCAGCTCGTTCTTCGGCCAGCAGGAGCAGGTGCGCCGCGAGCTCGAGGAGCTGAGCGCCCTCGAGCTGACCCCCCTCGACACCCCCGACCCCGAGCTGACCTACCTGTTCAAGCACATCGTCACCCAGGAGGTCACCTACGAGAGCCTGCCCTACGCGACGCGGGCGGTGATCCACGAGCAGATCGGCCAGTACCTCGAGCGGAGCAGCGCCGGCCGCGACCAGCTGGTTGACCTGCTGGCCTTCCACTACGACCGCAGCGAGAACCTGCCCAAACGGCGCGAGTACCTGCTGCGGGCGGGCGTCGCCGCCCAGGCGATCTACGCCAACGCCGCCGCAATTGACTACCTCCAGCGCCTGCTCGCCCTGCTGCCCGCCGACGAGAGCGGCGACGCGCTCGTGCGCCTGGGCGAGGTGCTGGTCGTCGTGGGCCGGTGGGACGAGGCCCTGACGCGCTACACGGCGGCCCTGGCCAGCTTCGAGGGGCGCGGCGAGGCCGGCGCTGCCGCCCGCTGCCGCACCCTGATCGGCGAGCTGCTGCGCAAGCAGGGGCGCCACGGCGAGTCCCGCCAGTGGCTCGACCAGGCCCTGGCAGGCTTCGCGGCCCTCGGCGACGCGGGCGGGCGCGCCCAGACGCTCAACATCGCCGGTGGCCTGGCGCTCCACGAGGGCGACTACGCGAGCGCCCGGCGCCAGTACGAGGACTGCCTGGAGCTCGTGCGCGGCCTGGGCGACCTGGTGCTCGCGGGGCGCGTGCTGAGCAACCTGGGCATCGTCGCCGTCCACCAGGGCGACATGGCGCTGGCGCGGCAGCGCTTCGAGGAGAGCCTGGCCGTGCGCCGCGCGGCCGGCAACCCCCTCTGGATCGCTAACTCGCTCGGCAACCTCGGCATGTTCGCTCTCGACACCGGCGACTATGGGCAGGCCCGGTCCTCTATCGAGGAATCCCTCGCCCTCGAGCGGGCCACGGGCGACCGCTCGGCCATCGCCATCTCGCTCAACAACCTTGGCAAGGCCCTCACCGCCCAGGGCGACTACGGGCAGGCCCGAGCCACGCTCCGCGAGGCCATTCAGATCAACGGCGACCTGGGCGAGCCGTGGGCGCGCAACTATCTGCTCGAGGACATTGGCGTGCTCGCCGCCCGCACCGGCCAGCCGGAGCGGGCCCTGCGCCTGGCGGGGGCCGCGGCGGCCCTCCGCGAGGCGATCGGCGCGCCCCTCTCGCCGCCCGAGCAGGCCCAGCTCGACGCCGCCCTGGCCCCGGCCCGCGCCGCCCTGGGCGAGGCCGAGCGCGACGCCGCCACCTCCCAGGGCCGCGCCATGACCGCCGAGCAGGCCGTCGAGGAGGCCCTGCGGGTCTGATCACTCCGCCAGCCTGGCCGCCGCGTCTCGCCCGGCCCGGTCGTCCTTCAGCTCGACGCCGGTGAGCCTGAGCCGGCGCGCCTCGCTCATCAGGTAGACCAGGGTCGCCATGGCCGTCTCGTAGCTCTGCCCCCGGCCGTGGATGTTCGAGATGCAGTTGCGCTCGGCGTCGGTGCGCCCCAGGCGGGGCCCGTAGGTCAGGTAGACGCCCAGGCTGTCGGCGACGCTGAGGCCGGGGCGCTCGCCGATCAGGATGGCGGCCTGCTCGGCCCGCAGCAGCGCGCCGACCTCGTCGGCCACGGCCACGCGCCCCTGGCCGACCACGACGACGGGCGCTAGGCGCCAGCCCAGCCCGTCCAGGGCTGCCGCCACCCGCGCGGCCAGGGCCGCCGCGTGCCTGTGTACAGCCAGGGCCGAGAGCCCGTCGGCGATCACGAACACGGCGTCGTAGCTCGCGCCGTCGGGGAGCGCCAGGGCCGCCAGGGCCTTTCGCGAGTCCGCGTCAAGGCGCCGGCCCAGGTCGGGCCGCTTCAGGTAGGTCGCCCGGTCGGGCGCGGCGCTGCGGGCGAGGATGACCGGCAGGCCGGCGGCGGCCAGCTCACCCGCCACGCCCTCGGCGTCGAACGGCAGGTGTACGGCGTCGCGGGCGCGGGCGTGGTCGAGCTGGAAGGCCAGCTGGGGCGCCGTGGGCAGGCTGTCCCCCGCCCGGCCCAGGGCGATGCGCGCGTTTGTGTAGCGCCGCAGCGCCTCCCACGGGTCCGCCCGCTCAACGCTCTCGTCGGCCATCGAGGACTCCTCCCCTCGTGAGCTGGCGCCCCTCGCGGCGAGTGCGGGAGCGCCAGGCATCTACTCGCCCAGCAGGGCCACGGCGCCCATCAGCGCGCTCGCCTGCCCGCGGTCGGATAGGCGCCCGTCCGGCTCGGCCAGGCCCATACTCAGCAGCCACGCCTCGAACTCGGGGGCCGGGCGCAGGCCCAGGGTGGTTTGCACGAAGCGCACGTCGTGGTACGAGCTGCTCTGGTAGTTGAGCATCACGTCGTCGGCGCCGGGCACGCCCATGATGTAGGCGCACCCGGCGGCGCCGAGCAGCACCAGCAGCGTGTCCATGTCGTTCTGGTCGGCCTCGGCGTGGTTGGTGTAGCAGGCGTCGCAGCCCATCGGCACGCCCATCAGCCTGCCGCAGAACAAATCCTCCAGAGCCGCCCTGATGATCTGCTTGCCGTCGAACAGGTACTCCGGCCCGATAAAGCCGACCACAGTGTTCACCAGCAGCGGCTCGAGGTGGCGGGCCACCGCGTAGGCCCTGGCCTCGCAGGTCTGCTGGTCCACCCCGTGGTGGGCGTTGGCCGAGAGGGCGCTGCCCTGGCCGGTCTCGAAGTACATCACGTTGTCGCCAACGGTGCCCCGGCCGAGGGCCTGGGCCGCGGCCCGGGCCTCGCGCAGCAGCGCCAGGTCAACCCCGAAGCTCCTGTTGGCGGCCTCGGTGCCCGCCACCGACTGGAAGACCAGGTCCACCGGGGCGCCCCGCTCGATCGCGGCGATCTGCGTGGTGACGTGGGCGAGCAACGACGACTGGGTGGGGATGCCGTAGCGGCGCCGCAGCTCGTCAATCAGCTCGAGGAGCGTGATCACGGCCTGGGGGCTGTCGGTGGCCGGGTTGATGCCGATCACGGCGTCCCCGCAGCCGTGCAGCAGCCCGTCGAGGAGCGAGGCCGCGATGCCCCGCGGGTCGTCCGTGGGGTGGTTGGGCTGGATGCGCGAGGAGAAGCGCCCCGGCAGCCCGATCGTGGTGCGGAAGCGCGTCACCACGCGGCATTTCCGGCTCACCGCGATCAGGTCCTGGTTGCGCATGAGCTTCGAGACGGCGGCGGCCATCTCAGGGGTGATGCCGGGGGCCAGGGCGGCGAGCACGTCGCCCGTGGTCGCGTAGGCCAGGAGCCACTCGCGCAGCTCGCCGACCGTTAGGCTGCTGACCGGCGCGAAGGCCGCCCGGTCGTGGGTGTCGAGGATCAGCCTGGTGACCTCGTCCTCCTCGTAGGGGATGAGGGGCTCGGCGAGCAAGGCGGCGAGCGGCACGTCGGCCAGGCAGAGCTGGGCCGCCACCCGCTCCTCGGCGCTCGCGGCGGCCACCCCGGCCAGCTGGTCGCCCGAGCGCTCGGGGGTCGCCTTCGCCAGCAGGGTCTTCAGGTCGCCGAAGCTGTACGTGCGCCCGCCCAGGGTCTGCGTATAGCGCGCCATTGCGCTCCTCCAGCAACTGCCCGCGCCCGGCGAGGGCGGGCCGCGGTACGGCGAGGCCGCGCCCGCCGTGCGGTGGCGGGCCCGGCGCGACGATGGTCTGCTGCGCTCTGTGGTGCGTTGCCGCAGTGTAGCGGATCGGTCGCGCCCTTGTCAAAGGGCCACGCCGCCCGCAAGTTGTCAATCCTCCACCGTCGAGGTGATTGTTGTCGCCCGAGCGGGCCGAAAACGGTGTTACCATACCAGGGGTCGTGAAATAAATCACCATCTGGGCCGCCCAGCCGGCCCATGGGGAGAGGTTCAGCACCGTGACTACCCTTAGCACCATGCAGTCAGCCCCGCTCGCCGCCTGGGAAGGCTTCGCCCCCGGGGCCTGGCAGGAGCAGATCGACGTCCGCGACTTCATCCAGCGCAACTACACCCCCTACGAGGGCGACCACGCCTTCCTGGCCGGCGCCACCGAGCGCACCAGCCGCCTCTGGGCCGAGCTGAGCGAGCTGTTCACCCTCGAGCGCTCGCGCGGCGTGCTCGACGTCTCGCAGACCCCGAGCAGCATCACCGCCCATGCTCCCGGCTACATTGACCGCGAGCGCGAGCTGATCGTCGGCCTGCAGACGGACGCCCCCCTCAAGCGAGCGATCTTCCCCAACGGCGGCTGGCGCATGGTCGAGAGCAGCCTGGAGAGCTACGGCTTCCCCGTTGACCCGCTGGTGCGCGAGGTCTTCACGAAGTACCGCAAGACCCACAACGACGGCGTGTTCGACGCCTACACCCCCGAGATCCTGCGCGCCCGCCGCTCGCACATCGTCACCGGCCTGCCCGACGCCTACGGTCGCGGCCGGATCATCGGCGACTACCGCCGCGTGCCCCTCTACGGCGTGGACCGCCTGATCGCCGCCAAGCAGGCCGAGCGGGCCGGCCTGGACGCCCTGCACAGCAGCGACGAGGTGATCCGCGACCGCGAGGAGCTGGCCGAGCAGATCCGGGCCCTGGGCGAGCTGAAGGAGATGGCCGCGAGCTACGGCTTCGACATCTCAACCCCGGCCACCACGGGGCGCGAGGCCGTGCAGTGGCTCTACTTCGCCTACCTGGCCGCCGTGAAGGAGCAGAACGGCGCCGCGATGAGCCTGGGCCGCACCGCCACCTTCCTCGACATCTACCTCGAGCGCGACCTCGCCGCCGGCCGGCTGAGCGAGGAGCAGGCCCAGGAGCTGATTGACGACTTCGTGATCAAGCTGCGCATCGTGCGCTTCCTGCGCACCAAGGAGTACGACGCCCTCTTCTCCGGCGACCCCACCTGGGTCACCGAGAGCATCGGCGGCATGGGCGCCGACGGGCGCACCCTGGTCACGCGCACCAGCTTCCGCTACCTGCAGACCCTCTACAACCTGGGCCCCTCGCCCGAGCCCAACCTCACGGTCTTCTGGTCGCCGCGCCTGCCCGAGGGCTTCAAGCGCTTCGCCGCCCAGGTCAGCATTGACACCAGCGCTATCCAGTACGAGAGCGACGAGCTGATGCGCCCGGCCTGGGGCGACGACACCGCGATCGCCTGCTGCGTCAGCGCCATGACCGTGGGCAAGCAGATGCAGCTCTTCGGCGCGCGGGTCAACCTGGCCAAGTGCCTGCTCTACGCGATCAACGGCGGGCGCGACGAGCTGACGGGCGAGCAGATCGGCCCCGAGGCCCCGATCTACGAGGGCGAGGTGCTCGACTTCGAGCAGGTGCAGGCCCGCCTCGACGGGATGATGGACTGGCTGGCGCGCGTGTACGTGAACGCGATGAACTGCATCCACTACATGCACGACAAGTACGCCTACGAGCGCGTCGAGATGGCCCTGCACGACTACAGCCCCCTGCGCACCATGGCCTTCGGCATCGCCGGCCTCTCGGTGGTCGCCGACAGCCTCGCGGCGATCAAGTACGCCGAGGTGCGGCCGGTGCGCGACGGCAGCGGCCTGGTGATTGACTACCTCACCACGGGCGAGTTCCCGCGCTACGGCAACAACGACGACCGGGTGGACAGCCTTGCGGTCGAGCTGGTCGAGCGCTTCATGACGAAGCTGCGCCGGCACCCGGCCTATCGGGGCGCCACTCACACCCAGAGCGTCCTGACGATCACCTCGAACGTGGTCTACGGCAAGCATACCGGCAACACGCCCGACGGTCGGCGCAAGGGCGAGCCCTTCGCCCCCGGCGCCAACCCGATGCACGGCCGCGACACCCACGGCGTGGCCGCCGCCGCCCTCTCGCTGGCCAAGCTGCCCTACGACAGCGCCCAGGACGGCATCTCGTGGACGACCTCGCTGCTGCCCTCGGCTCTGGGCCCCACCTCCGCGGCCCGCGCCGCCAACCTGGCGGGCCTGCTCGATGCCTACATCGGCGAGGGCGGCTTCCACATGAACGTCAACGTGCTCGACCGCGAGACTCTGCTCGACGCGATGGAGCACCCCGAGCGCTACCCGCAGCTCACGATCCGCGTCTCGGGCTACGCCGTGAACTTCGTCAAGCTCACCCGCGAGCAGCAGCTCGACGTGATCGGCCGGACCTTCCACGGGCGCCTGTAGCGAGCGGTGGTCAGGGGAGAACCTGGTTCTCCCCCGACCCCACCTATGTATATGGACCACGAGCCGACAGGCTACATCCACTCCTTCACGACCGCCTCGGCCTACGACGGGCCGGGGCTGCGCACGGTGGTCTGGACGGCGGGGTGCCAGCTCCGCTGCCAGTACTGTCACAACCCCGACACCTGGCACCTGAAGTGCGGGCGGCGGGTCTCGGTCGCCGACATGGTCGCCAGAGTGGCCCAGTACGGCCCCTTCATGCGCGCCACGGGCGGCGGCGTGACGGTCAGCGGCGGCGAGCCCCTCGTCCAGGCGCCCTTCGTGATGGGCCTGCTGCGGGGCTGCAAGGAGCTGGGCCTGCACACCGCCCTCGACACCAACGGCGCCCTGGGGGAGCGGCTCGGCGACGAGGACCTGCGGGCGATTGACCTGGTGCTGCTCGACATCAAGTCGTGGGACCCGGCGACCCACCGGGCGGTGACGGGGGCCGACGTGGCGCCGGTGCTGCGCTTCGCCCGCCGCCTGGCCGAGCTGGGCCGGCCCGCGTGGGTGCGCTTCGTGCTCGTGCCGGGGCTCACCGACGACCCGGCCAACCTGGCGGGACTGGCCGGCTTCGTGGCGGGCCTGGGCAACGTCGAGCGGGTCGAGGTGCTGCCCTTCCACCAGATGGGCCGCCCCAAGTGGGCCGAGCTCGGCCTGGACTACGCCCGGCTCAGCTATTCCCGCCACGGCCGAGAGGAACGCCTTACCGACGTCGCCCAGCCACGGCTGCTGCGAAACCTGATCGGATAGATCATCGCGCGCGGACAGGCGGCATGCAGTTCGTGCCAGGATGCGAGCATGACGATTCCACTTCAATCCTCGGACGGCGCCGATTCGCGCTGGACGACCCGGACGGTCGGCATGGGGCCGGACATCCTCGACCGCATGGAGCGGGCCGTGGCCAAGGTGCGCGAACGATTATTGCGAGCAACGTCGGCGTTGAATCGGGCCGGCGTTCCCT
>DAOLDO010000047.1:0-5951 GCA_035327325.1 Chloroflexaceae bacterium
TCGCGGTCGAGGTAGCGGTGGAACTTCTCCAGTCCCTCGAGCTCGGCGGCGCCCCCTCCACCGAGTTCGGCCTGGCCGGCCCCGCGCCCCGCCCGGCGGTCGAGACGGCGCCCGGCCGCCGCGCGCCCCAGACCCCCTACGACGTGATCGCCGAGCTGCGGGCGGTCGTCGGCGCGCCCTTCCTGCTCACTCGGCCCGAGGACGTCAGCTGCTACGAGACCGACGCCTCGATCGCCAGGCCCCTCGGCGGAGCCCTGGCCGTGGCCCTCCCCGCCAGCACCGCCGAGGTCGCCGCCCTGGTGCGCGTGGCGGCGGCCCACGACGTGCCCGTCGTCACGCGGGGCGCGGGCAGCGGCCTGGCCGGCGGCGCGACCCCGAGCGCCGGGTCCCTGGTCATCTCGCTCAACCGGCTCGAGCAGATCGCGGTGGACGCCGAGCAGATGGTCGCCCACGTCGGCGCCGGGGCGATCACCGCCGAGCTGCAGCGGGCCTCCGAGGCCGCCGGCCTCTTCTACCCGCCCGACCCCTCGAGCCAGGCCGCCTCGACCATCGGCGGCAATATCGCCTGCAACGCCGGCGGCCCCCGCTGCGTGAAGTACGGCGTCACCGCCGACTACGTGCTCGCAGTGACCGTGGTGCTGGCCGACGGCACCGTGGCCCGCTGGGGCGACGGGCTCGCCGGCCAGGGGCCCGACAGCGCCCTGGCCCAGCTGATGGTCGGCTCCGAGGGCACCCTCGGCATCATCACCGAGGCGACCCTGCGCCTGATCCCCGCGCCGCCCGCGAAGCGCACCACGATGGCCCTGTTCAGCACCCTCGAGGCGGCCTGCGAGACGGTCGAGCGGATCATGGCGGCGGGGCTGGTGCCGGCGGGCCTCGAACTGATGGACGACGCGTGCATCGCCGCCGTCGAGTCCTACCTCCGGCTCGGCCTGCCCCGCGACGCCGGGGCCATGCTGCTGATGCTCGCCGACGGCGAGCCCGAGGCGGTCGAGGCCGAGGCCGCCGCCCTGGCCGAGCTGGCCCGCGCCGGCGGCGCCACCCGGGTCCAGGTCGCCAGAGGCGCGGCCGACGAGGCCAACCTCTGGAAGGCCCGCCGCGCCGTCTCGATCGCCCTGACCCGCGTGCGCCCCAACCGGCTCGGCGAGGACATCTCGGTGCCCCTGCCCCAGATCGCCGCCTGCGTGCGGCGCATCAAGGCCGTCTCCGCCGAGCACGGGCTGCCGATCGTGGTCTTCGGCCACGCCGGCGACGGCAACCTCCACCCTAACATCCTCTTCGACGCCAGGGACCCAGCCGAGACCGCCCGCATCTGGCCCTGCGCCGAGGCCGTCTTCGCGGCGGCTCTCGCGGTCGGCGGCACCCTCTCCGGCGAGCACGGCGTCGGTACCCTCAAGCGTCCCTTTATGCGCCAGGCCCTCGGCGAGGCCGCCATCGCCGCCCAGCAGCGCATCAAGGCGCGCCTCGACCCGGCCGGGCTGCTCAACCCGGGCAAGCTCTTCCCCGAGGGGTGAGGCTTGCTCACTGCGTTCGCCGCCGGGTTGAGGCTCCCTGCGCTCGCCTGGGGTGACGCTCGCTCCGCTCGCGGGGTGACGGCTTGGTCGCTCCGCTCCCGCGCCGGGGTGATCCGGGCAGGGCTCGCTGCGCTCGCCGGTTCGGAATCACCCCCGCGAGCGTCAGCGAGCCTCACCCCCGCGAGCGTCAGCGAGCCTCACCCCCGCGAGCGTCAGCGAGCGCCGCCCTGGCGCAGCAGCTCGTACAGCATCACCCCCGTGGCCACGGCGAGGTTGAGCGAGTCGCCGCGGCCCCCCATGGGGATGCCGACGACGAGGTCGCAGAGGGCCAGCTGCTCGGGGCTGAGGCCCTGGCGCTCGCTGCCCATCAGCAGCACCAGGGGCTGCGGGTAGCTGACCTGCTGGAAGTGGGCCGGCGCCCGGTCCGACGTCCCGACCAGAAACGCGCCCGTCGCCCGCTTCCACGCGGCCAGCCGCTCCCACGTGGCCCGGGCCAGGCCGATGGCGAAGGCCGCGCCCATGCTCGCCCGCAGGGCCGCCGGGTCGTACGGGTCGGCCCCGGGGCCGACGAGGATCACCCCCGAGGCGCCGGCGCCGTCGGCGGTGCGCACGATCGTGCCGAGGTTGCCCGGGTCCGCCGGCTCGACCAGGGCGACCCAGCCCGGCGGCGGGCCGAGGGCGACCGCGTCGAGCTCGGCCCAGCGCTGGCGGGCGACGGCCGCCAGGCCCTGGGGCCCGTCCTTCTGCGAGAGGGCCGCGAAGACCTCGCGCGAGACTTCGAGCACCTGGGCGCCGGCGCGGGCCTCGGCGGCGACCAGCTCCTGGGCGAAGGGGCTGGTCAGCAGCTCGGGGGCGACCACCAGCCGCTCGACGGCGCCGGTCCGCGCCGCCTCGGCGACGAGCCTGATGCCCTCGACCAGGCAGAGCCCGCTCTCGTCGCGGGCCTTGCGCTGGCGCAGGGCCCTGATCGCCTTGATCTGCGCGTTGGCGGGGCTGGTGATCATAGCCTGCCGACCGGCTACGCGGGCCCGGCCCGCAGGATCGCCTCCGCGCACTTCTCCCCCGAGATCATGGCGGCGTTGATGCTGCTCGCCTCGGTGAACTCGGCGGCGAAGAAGAGGCCGGGGCGGCCGCTGCTGTTGTCGGGCAGGCCGGGGTGGATGCCGGGCGGCTGGGCGAACTGGCCGTAGGGGATGCGGTAGAGGCGCAGGGGCCTGTAGCCGTCCAGAGCCCGCTGGGCCCCGGCATCGCCGGCGAACATGCGCCGCAGGTCGGCCAGGGCCCGCGCCAACAGCTCGGCGTCGTCGAGCGGGGGCACGCTCAGCACCGTGGCGCTCAGCAGGTGCTCGCCGGGCGGCGCGTAGCCCAGGGCGATGTTGCTGATCTGCACCGCGTTGTTGACGAAGGCGTCGGGCTCGGCGTTCAGCAGCAGCTTCTTGCCCCTGTAGACCGGCTCCTGCCCGGCGAAGTACAGGTTGACCGTGCCCACGTGGGCCTCGGGGGTGGGGAGCCCGCTCAGGCGGGCCGCCTCGGGCGCGGGCGTGGCCAGCACCACCGTGTCGGCGTCGAAGCGGCTGCCGTCGGCGAGCAGGGCCCCCGTCACCCGCGGGCCGTCCGTGGCCAGGGCCGCGACCCTGGTGCCGAGGCGCACGCCGCCGGCCTCGCGCGGCTCCAGGGCCAGCTGGCGCGCGATGTCGCCCATCCCGCGGGAGGGGACGACCGTCTCGCCCTCGCTGAGCATCTTGAAGTCGTACTTGAAGCACTTGGCGCTGGTGCTGAGCGAGCGGTCGAGGAAGATCCCGCCGTAGAAGGGCCGGAAGAAGCGGTCGATCGCGCCCGCGCTGAAGCCCCGCGCCCGCAGGTAGTCCTCGGTCGTGGTGTCCTCGCCGGCCAGCAGCTGCTCGATGCTCTGGCCGCGCAGCTCGGCGGCGAGGGCCAGGGTGCGCAGCTTGTCGAGCGGCGTGACGGCCAGGGTCAGGGCGGCGCCGAGCACCGCGCCGGGGTCGCGGTCGCGCAGGGGGTCGGTCAGCACGGCGCGCCGGCCCGCCCCGCAGATGATCGCGCCGGGGTCGAAGGCGCACAGGTCGAGGTCGTGGTAGTTGAGCTGGCGCCGCGCGGCCGGGTAGGCCGTGAACAGCACCTGGAAGCCCCGGTCGAGGGTGAAGCCGTCCACGCGGTCGGAGCGGACCCGCCCGCCCACGTCGTCGTCGGCCTCGAGCACGGTGACCCGCCGGCCCGCCCGCAGCAGGGCGCGGGCGCAGGTCAGGCCGGCGACGCCGGCGCCAATCACGAGGGTGTGCATAGCCTCCCCACTTTGCTAACCCCGGCAGTATAGCACAGTGCGCGGGCGGGCCCCTCAGAGGGGCTCGCGCGGCTCGGCCCGCCCCCGCACGCGCGGGTGGCGGCGGGTCGCGGCGGCCCAGCGCGCCGCGTTGACGAGGACGCGCCGCACGTCGGGGTGGTGGTAGGTCGGGTAGCTCTCGTGGCCGGGTCGGAAGTAGAAGACGCGCCCGGCGCCCCGGCGCCAGCAGCAGCCGCTGCGGAAGACCTCGCCGCCCTGGAACCAGCTGACGAAGACCAGCTCGTCGGGCGGGGGCACCGCGAAGGGCTCGCCGTACATCTCCTCGCGCTCCAGCTCGACGCAGGGGCCGAGGCCCTCGGCGATCGGGTGGGCCGGGTCCACCACCCAGAGCCGCTCGCGCTCGCCCACGGCGCGGTGGCGCAGGTCGCCCGTGGTGCCGAGCAGGCGCAGGAAGGGGCGCGAGTAGTGGCTCGAGTGGAGGGCGACGAGGCCCATGCCGGCGAGCACATGGGCCTGCACCAGATCCACCGCCGCGTCGCTCAGCTCGTGGTGGGCCCTGTGAGCCCACCAGAAGAGCACGTCGGTCTCCGCCAGGGCCTCCTCGGAGAGGCCCTGCCCGGTGTCGTCGAGGGTGGCCGTGCGGGCGGCGAGGCCGGCCTCGCGCAGGGGCGCCGCGATGGCGCCGTGGAGGCCGTCGGGGTAGAGGGCGGCGATGGCGGGGTCGTCCCGCTCGTGCCGCCCCTCGTTCCAGACCAGGGCTCGGATCGTCATGGCTGCTCCGTGGCTGAGGCTGTTACCGAGTAGAGTATACTGTGGGGCGGCGAGACGTCCACGCTGGCTTGCTCCACGGATGGCGTGCGGTGGCGTTGCGGCACCCCAGCGTGGGCGCCCTTATGTCTCGACAGGCGTCCGTGGCTTCACGTAGCGCAGGAGAGCCCCATGGCCGTGCACAATTTTAACGCGGGCCCGGCGGTGCTGCCGCGGGCGGTGCTCGAGCGGGCCCAGGCCGAGCTGCTCGACTACCAGGGCCGCGGCATGTCCATCCTCGAGATGAGCCACCGCTCGCAGGAGTACGAGGCGGTGAACCGCAGCGCCGAGGCGCGCTTCAAGGGCCTGCTCGGCCTCGGCGACGACTACCGCGTGCTGTTCATGCAGGGCGGCGCCAGCGCCCAGTTCGCCCTGGTAGCCCTCAACTTCCTCGCGCCCGGCGCCGTCGCCGACTACGTGCTCACCGGCGCCTGGGGCGAGAAGGCCCTCGAGGAGGCCAGGCGCGTCGGCCAGGCCCACGTGGCCGCCAGCACCGCCGAGGGCGGCTTCAAGGCCGTGCCCACCATCGGCGAGCTGCGGCTCAGCGAGCGGCCCGCCTACGTGCACCTCACCAGCAACGAGACCATCCAGGGCGTCCAGTGGCCCGCCCTGCCCGACCTGGGCGGCGTGCCCGTCGTCGCCGACATGAGCAGCGACATCCTCTCGCGCCCCTTCGACGCCACGCGCTTCGCCCTGATCTACGCGGGCGCCCAGAAGAACATCGGCCCCGCCGGCGTCACCGCTGTGGTGATCGGCCGGCAGTTCATGGAGGGCGCGCGGGTCGACCTGCCCGCGATCCTCAGCTACAAGACCTACGCCAAGAACAGCTCGCTCTACAACACGCCGCCGGTCTTCGCCGTCTACATGCTCGACCTGGTGCTCGCCTGGATCGAGGACCAGGGCGGGCTGGAGGCCATGGCGAAGCGCAACGAGGCCAAGGCGGCCCTGGTTTACGGGGCGATCGACCGCAGCGGCGGCTTCTACAAGGGCCACGCCGAGCCCGCCAGCCGCTCGCAGATGAACGTCACCTTCCGCCTGCCCGACGAGGCCCTCGAGCGGCAGTTCGTCGCCGAGGCCCAGGCCCAGGGCATGGTCGGCCTCGCCGGCCACCGCTCCGTCGGCGGCGTGCGCGCCTCGCTCTATAACGCCCTCGAGCCCGCCTCCTGCGCCGCCCTGGCCGCCTTTATGGACGCGTTCGCGCGTAAGAACGGGTAGATGTGGGGGAACCAGGTTCCCCCACGCCCCCCGTGAGGGACGGAGGGGCAGAGGGGCGGCCCAGCGTGGCCGCCGGCGCGGGGGCGCCAGGTTCCCCGCCGGCGCGACGGGGC
>DAOLDO010000047.1:6051-15361 GCA_035327325.1 Chloroflexaceae bacterium
GCCGGCGCGGGGGCGCCAGGTTCCCCGCCGGCGCGACGGGGCGGAGGGGCGGCCCGGCGTGGCCGCCCAGGACGAAACCACTGCTGTTGCAAAGGGAGTTAAGATGGCAGAGCCCTCGGGGCCGGGCTTCGGCGCCCAGATCGTGTTCGTTCCCGTCGCCGATCTGGAGCGCAGCGCGCGCTTCTACGAGCAGGCATTAGGGCTGAGGCTGAGCGTAGATCAGGGCACGATCAGAATCTACCAGGTGGCCGGCGGCGGCTTCCTCGGCGTCTGCCAGAGCGACGGCCCCCTGCCCGCCGACGACCGCCTGATCCTGACCTTCGTCACCGACGAGGTGGACGCCTGCCACGCCCGCCTGGCCGCCCGCGGCGTCCCCACCGACGGCCCGCCGCGCGAGAACTCGCGCTACCGCATCTACCACTTCTTCGCCCGCGACCCCGACGGCTACCGCCTCGAGGTCCAGCGCTTCCTGCACCCGTTCCCCTAACAGCCATGCGCGTCGTCATCCTCTCGAAAGCCCTTGTCGCCGGCGCCTACCAGCGCAAGCTGGAGGAGATCGCCCGCCTCGGGGTCGAGCTCACCGCCCTGGTGCCGCCCGGCTGGCGCGAGCCGCGGGTGGGCCTGCAGCGCCTGGAGCGCCGCTACACCAGCGGCTATACCCTCGAGTGCCTGCCGATCGCGCTCAACGGGCGCCACCACCTGCACCTCTACCCGACTCTGGGGCGGGCCCTGCGCCGCCTGCGCCCCGAGGTGCTGCATATAGACGAGGAGTCGTTCAACCTGGCCACCTTCCAGGCCATGCGCCTTGGCGTGGCCCTCGGCGCCCGCTGCTGCTTCTACAACTACGCCAACATCGAGCGCTTCTACCCGCCGCCCTTCAACCTCTTCGAGCGCTACAGCTTCCGCCACGCCGCCCACGCCATGGCCTGCAACCAGGAGGCCGCGGCGATCATCAGGCGCCACGGCTACACCGGCCCCCTGACCATCGTGCCCCAGTTCGGCGTTGACCCCGAGCTGTTCGCGCCCGGGCCCGCGGCCCGGCGGGGCGACGAGGTGGTGGTCGGCTACCTGGGCCGCCTGGTGCCCGAGAAGGGCCTGCTCGACCTGGTGGAGGCCGCGGCCGGCCTGCCGCCCCACGTGCGCCTGCGCCTGGTGGGCGACGGCGCCCAGCGCCACGCGATCGAGCGGCGGGCTGCCCGCCTCGGCCTCGGCGCCCGGTTCGAGCTCCTGCCCGCCGTGGGCAGCACCGCGGTGCCCGAGGCTCTGCGCGGCCTCGACGCCCTCGTCCTGCCTTCGCGCACCACCCCGAGCTGGAAGGAGCAGTTCGGCCGGGTGCTGATCGAGGCGATGAGCTGCGGCGTCCCTGTGGTCGGCTCGAGCTCGGGCGAGATCCCCAATGTGATCGGTGACGCCGGGCTGGTCTTCCCCGAGGGCGACGTGCCCGCCCTCCGCGCGGCCCTGGCGCGCCTCGCCGCCGAGCCCGCCCTGCGCGCCGAGCTCGCCCGCCGCGGCCGCGAGCGCGTCCTCGCCGCCTACACCCAGGCCGCCGTGGCCCGCCGCCACGTCGAGGTCTACGGGGCCATGCTCCGGCGCACAGCCTAACTGGAGACTTATCCACAGCTTGTGCACAGATTCGGGATAACCCGCGCCCGGACGGCCCATGAACGCAAGCTCGTGGGCTTTTTTTCACCCCGAGGTGCAGCAATGACCTGGCCCCCTCGTACTCAAGTGCGAGGGCCCATACGTCCGGCGGTCCATTCGCCGATCGCCCCGCTCATCTATACTGCGGGCAGCACAGCCCCCAGACAGGTCAAGCCAGCGATCTCGCGCCGGAGGCGCTTGTGGTCGGAGGACGATGGTTCAGCCCGCGGCGACGGCGCCATGGACAGCATCTCCTCCGCGCGGCGCCGCGCACGGAGCCGCCCGAGCACGAGCGGGCGGCCGCCCGGCCGCGGGCCCTCGGCCTCCCCGCCTGGCTGGCCGCCCTGCTCCTGATCGGGATCGCCCTGCTGCCCCGGGCCGCCGGTCTCGCCGACTTCTACACAACCGACGAGGCCTACTTCTGGCAGGTCCGCGTCGCCCGCTTCGCCGGCGCCCTGGCCATGGGCGACTGGGCCGCGACCAACCAGACCGGCCACCCTGGCGTGACCACGATGTGGCTCGGCGCCCTCGGGCAGCAGCTGGCCTATGCCCAGGGCCTGCCCGAGCCGGGGCCGGGCGGCGGCGCGGGCTTCCTGGCCCACCTGCGGGCGCCCCTCGCCGTCGCCAACGCCCTCGCAGTCGGGCTCGGCTACCTGCTGCTCCTGCGGCTGGTCAGGCCCGCCACGGCCGCCCTCGCCGCGCTGCTCTGGGCCGGCTCGCCCTTCCTGATCGCCCACGGCAGGCTGCTGCACCTCGACGCCCTGCTGGCCAGCTGCATGACCCTGAGCCTGCTCTGCCTGCTGGTGGCGGTCGCGCCCCGGCGGCCAGGCGAGCGCCGGCCCTTCGCCCTCGTCGGCGCGGGCCTCTTCGGCGGCCTGGCCCTGCTCACCAAGGCCCCCGCCCTGCTGCTGCCGCCCGTCTCCGCCCTGGTCCTGCTCGGCGCCGGGCTGTGGGGGCGCCCCCTGAGCCGCGCCGCCCTGGGCGGGGCGGCCCGCGCCGCCGCCCCGCGCATGGCCGCCTGGCTCGCCGTGGCCGCCCTCACCTTTGTCGCCCTGTGGCCCGCGATGTGGGTGGCCCCCGGCGAGGCCCTCGGCGCGGTCGTCGGCGAGGTGGTCGAGAACGGGGCCCAGCCCCACAGCTCGGGCAACTTCTTCATGGGGCGGCCCACCGAGGACCCCGGGTGGCCCTTCTACCTCTCGGTGGTGGTCTGGCGCGGCGAGGCGCCCACCCTGCTCGGGCTCGGCGCGCTGCTCGCCCTCGCCGGCGCCAGAATAAGCCGCGCCCGGCGCCGTCTGCCGCCCGGCGGCGACGGCCAGACGCGCCCGAGCGCAGAGCCGCTGGTCATGGCGGCCCTGGCCCTCTTCGTCGCCCTCTTCACCCTGGCCCTGACCCTCCTGGCCAAGAAGTTCGACCGCTACCTGCTGCCGATCTGGCCCGCCCTGCAGATCCTCGGCGCCGTCGGCCTGGTCGCGCTCCTCGACGCCTGGCTGGCGCGGACCCACGCCCTCGCCGCCGCGACCAGGCGGGCCATCGTCGCGGCCGCCGCAGCAACCGTCGTCGTCGCCGCCCTGCTGCCGCCCCTGCTCTACAGGCCCTACTACCTGGCCTACTACAACCCGCTGCTCGGCGGCGGGGCGCCCGCCCAGGGCGTGCTGCTGGCGGGGTGGGGCGAGGGCATGGAGCAGGCCGGCGCCTGGCTCAGCGGCCGGCCCGACCTGCGGCGCGGCCCGGTGCTCTCGTGGCTGCCGCCGACCCTGACGCCCTTCGTCCCCGCCGACGTGCCCGTCCACGACCTCGACCTCGACACGCTGGTCGAGCCGGCCAACTACGCCGTGGTCTACGCCAGCGTGGCCGAGCGCGACACCCGCACGGTGGCCGAGGCCTACGCCATGCAGACGCCGCCGCTGCACACCGTGCGCGTGCGCGGCGTCACCTACGCCACCGTCCACCAGCTGCCGCGCCCCTTCACCATGGCCGCCGGCGCGGTGTTCGAGGGCGTCCACCTGCGCGGCTTCAGCGACCGGCTGCTCGGCGCGACCCTGGTGATCACGCCCTCGTGGGACATCCAGGTGGACCGACCGGGCGGGGTCTTCAGCTTCATGCACGTGCTGGACGAGCGCGGCGAGCGCGTGGCCCAGATCGACGCGCTGCTCGACGACGGCATGTTCGCCACGTGGCAGGCGGGCCAGCAGTTCGGCACGGCCCTGCCGCTTGCCCTGCCGCCCGACCTGCCGCCCGGCACTTACACGGTGGTCCTGGGCCTCTACACCCAGCCCGACGGCGCCCGGCTGCCCCTGTGGCACGGCGAGGCCCTGCCGGAGGAGCTGGCAGGGCCCCACGCGGTCGAGCTGCTCAGCTTCCGCGTCGGCGAGGACGCCCGGCGCGAGGTGCTGGCGCGCTGACGCGCGCGAGCCGGCACGGGCGGGCCGTGTTGAGATGTGAGGTGTGAGCCGCTCGCTGCGCTCGCTCTGCGAGGTGTGAGCAGGGCCGCACCGGCGCGGATTACACTCACACCTCACACCTCAGCGGTTGGCGATGGCCGTGCCGATAGCCGCCGATCAGTACGCCCGGGCGAAGACCACCTGGCGCGTCGTCTCGCGGCCGGTGTAGACGCACCTGCCGGGCGTGCCCGGCTGGTCCAGGGGGATGCAGCGGATTGTGGCCCGCGTCTCGTCCTGGATGCGCTTCTCGTCCTCGGTGCTGCCGTCCCAGTAGGCCCAGGCGAAGCCGCGCTCGATCTGCTGCTTCAGCTCGTCGTACGTGCTGACGAAGGCGCTGCGCTCCTCGCGGAACCTGAGGGCCCGCTGGAAGAGGGCGGCCTGGATCTCCTCGAGCAGGGACAGGATGCGCTCGGCCAGGCCCTCCTGGGGCACGAAGCTCTTGCCCTCGCGACCTGGCACGTCGCGGCGGGCCAGGGCCACGCTGCCCTTCTCGACATCCTTGGGGCCAACCTCGACGCGCACCGGCACGCCCTTCAGCTCCCACTCGTTGAACTTGTAGCCGGGGGTCAGGTTGTCGCGGTCGTCCACCTTGAAGCGCAGGCGGCCCTTCCAGCCCGCGGTGATCGCCTTGACGGCGGGCATGACCCTGGCCCGCTCCTCGTCGTTCCTGTAGATCGGCACCACGACCACCTGGGTGGGGGCGAGGCGCGGCGGCAGCACCAGGCCCTCGTCGTCCGAGTGGGTCATGATCAGGGCGCCGATCAGGCGCGTGCTCACGCCCCAGCTGGTCGTCCAGCAGTGCTGGACGGTGTTGCTCTGGTCGGTGTAGGTGATGTCGAAGGCTTTGGCGAAGTTCTGGCCGAGGTTGTGGGAGGTGCCGGCCTGCAGCGCCCGCCCGTCCTGCATCATCGCCTCGATGCAGTACGAGCGCAGGGCGCCGGGGAACTTCTCCTTCTCGGACTTGAGCCCGCGGAGCACCGGGACGGCCATCTCCTGCTCGGCGAAGTCGGCGTAAACCTCGTACAGAATCTTTAGCGTTTCCTCTTCAGCATCGCGCTCAGTCGCGTGCGCTGTATGTCCCTCCTGCCAAATGAACTCCGCGGTGCGCAGGAACGGGCGAGTCCGCATCTCCCAGCGCATGACGTTGCACCACTGGTTGTAGAGCAGCGGGAGGTCGCGGTAGGAGCGCACCCACTTGGCGTAGAAGTGGCCGATGATCGTCTCGCTGGTAGGGCGGATCACGTAGGGCTCGGTCAGCTCCTCGCCGCCGGCTCGGGTGACCTCGGCGACCTCGGGGGCGAAGCCCTCGACGTGCTCGGCCTCCTTCATGATGAAGCTCTTTGGGATCAGCAGGGGGAACTGCACATTGCTGTGGCCGGTCTCCTTGATCCGGTCGTCGAGCCCGCGCTGCATGGCCTCCCAGATCGCCCAGCCGGTTGGCTTGAAGACGATGCAGCCGCGCACCACCTCGGCCACCTCGGCCATGTCGGCCTCGCGCACGATGTCGAGGTACCACTGGTTATAGTCCTGCGCCCGCGGCGTGATCACGTCCTTCGGCATATGCGCTCCTCAGCAGGTAGGTTCGTAGGGCCAGGGCGGGCCCGGCGCTGCCCACATTCTAACTCAATTCCTTCCTCATCAGCTCGCTGGGCAGGCCGAGCCAGTCGGCCCAGGGGGGCGTGCGGCTGACGACGCGGTAGCCGAGCCTGAGGTAGAGGCGGCGGGCGCGCTCGTTGCCGACGATGACGCGCAGCAGGGCCGAGTGGGCCCCGGCGCGGCGGGCCTGCTCCTCGAGCTGCCCCATCATCGCCTGGCCGACCCCACGGCCGCGGTGGGCCTCGTCCACCACCACGCTGTAGACGAAGCACTCGCCCCGGCGCAGGCCGGTCTCGCCCACGAGCGAGCCGCGCAGCACCGTGCCGAGCATGCGCAGGGTGTCGTTCAGGCCGACCGAGCGGGCGGCCACCGAGAGCAGGCGCGGCGGCAGGCTGGTGAGCGGCGTGTCGCCGTGGAGGCGCACGCTGGCGCTGCCGACGGGGGCGCCGCCCTCGCCCACGGCGAGGAAGCGCCCGCGCGCGCCCGAGGCGAGCTCGTGCTCGACCAGGTAGCGGAAGAGGCGCCGCTGGCCGGCCAGGGGGGCCCGCAGGCCGCCGGGCACCTCGGTGTGGTAGAGCTGGATGATCAGCTCGGCGAGGGCCTCGGCGTCGGCGGCCGTCACCGGCCTGAGGGTGACCGTCTCGGTCGGCATGGGCTCACAGCTCAAGACGAACAAGGCGAAAGCCCCCTCGCCCGCTCAGGGCGAGGGGGTTGGGGGGTGGGGGCAGCTCGGCGCAGGACGTCGGCCGGTCTGTGCTAGTGCGGCGCATAGGTGGCCAGGACGCCGCCGGCCTCGACGGTGCCGCCCACCTGGGCGCGGACCTCGGCGAGGGTGCCGGCGTGGGGGGCGGCGATCTCGTTCTCCATCTTCATCGCCTCGACGACGAAGAGCACCTGGCCGGCCTCGACCTGCTGGCCCGGTTCGGCGCGCACGGCGGCGATGCGGCCCTGGATGGGGCTGATCACGCCGTCAACCTTCACCGCCATGCTGGCCTTCTTCGCGGCCGGGCGCCTGCCGTTGGCGGCGGCCTTCTGCGGGGCGGCCACGGCCGCGGCGGGCGCCGCCCCGAAGACCTTGACCCCGAAGCGGCGGCTGTTCACCTCGACCGTGAAGCTGCGGGGCTCGGCGGCCTCCTCGGGCGCGGCGGGCTCGGGCGGGGGCGGCGCGAAGGCCCTGGTCTGCTCGAGCAGCTCGGGGTGGCGGGCGATGAAGTTGACCGTGGCCTCGCCGGCGGCGAAGAGCGGGTGGGCCAGGGCGGCGCGGTGGAAGGGGATGGTCGTGATCACGCCGCCGATCTCGTAGTCGGCCAGGGCCCGCAGGGCGCGGGCGATCGCCTCGGGGCGGCTCTCGGCCCAGACCACCAGCTTGGCCAGCAGCGAGTCGTAGAACTGGGGGATGGCGTAGTCGGGGCGCACGCCGCTGTCCACGCGCACGCCGAGGCCAGCCGGCTCGCTGTAGCCGGCGACCGTGCCGAGGGCGGGGCGGAAGCCGTGGAGCGGGTCCTCGGCGTTGATCCGGCACTCGATCGCGTGGCCGCGGGAGGTCAGCTCCTCCTGGCGCAGCCAGAGGCCCTCGCCCCGGGCGATGCGCAGCTGGGCGCGCACCAGGTCCACGCCGTAGACCGCCTCGGTGACGGTGTGCTCGACCTGGATGCGCGTGTTCATCTCGAGGAAGTAGTACTGGCCGTCCTGGAAGAGGAACTCGAGGGTGCCGGCGCTGACATAGCCGACCGACTGGGCGAGGCGCACGGCGGCCTGGCCCATCTCGGCCCGCAGGGCGGGGGTGAGGGCGGGGGAGGGCGACTCCTCGATTAGCTTCTGGTGGCGGCGCTGCACCGAGCAGTCGCGCTCGCCGAGGTGGACCACGTTGCCGTGGGCGTCGGCCAGGATCTGGATCTCGATGTGGCGCGGGTCGTCGAGGTACTTCTCGACGTAGAGCGACCCGTTCTTGAAGGCCACCTCGGCCTCGCGGCGGGCGCTGGCGAAGGCCTCGGCGATCTCGTCGCGCGAGCGCACCACGCGCAGGCCGCGACCGCCGCCGCCGCCCACGGCCTTGATCGCGATCGGGTAGCCGAACTCGTCGGCCAGGCGCGCGATCTCGGCCAGGTCGTCGAGGGGCTCGAGGGTGCCGGGGACCACGGGGACGCCGGCGGCGGTGGCCTCGCGGCGGGCGGCCGTCTTGCCGCCCATGCGCTCCATGGCCTCGGGGGGCGGGCCGACGAAGACCATGCCGGCCTCGGCCACGGCGCGGGCGAAGTCGGCGTTCTCGGCGAGGAAGCCGTAGCCGGGGTGGACGGCCCCCGCGCCGGCCTGGCGGGCCACCTCGACGATGCGCGGGATGTTCAGGTAGCTCTCCGCCGAGGGGGCGGGCCCCAGCAGGTAGGCGGCGTCGGCGTAGGCCACGTGGGGGGCGTCGCGGTCGGCCTCGGAGTAGACGGCGACGGCGCGCAGGCCGAGCTCGCGGCAGGCGCGCATCACGCGCAGGGCGATCTCGCCGCGGTTCGCGATCAGCACAGTGTCAAACATAACGTTGCTGGGGGTATGTGCGGCTTCCCCGGCGCGCAGGGCGGCTACGACGCCAGGCCAATTGTAGCATACCCCCGCCCGTTACAATCCAGTGGCGGCCCCGTACCTAATTGCGCCCCCGGCGCGTTTATGATCGGTGAGCGCCCGCGCGGCGCGCCGGTCTCCCTTGCCCCAAGGCCCAGCCGTGACCTACGTCGGTTCGCAGCCGAACAGCCTCTGCGGCGCGCCCTGCTCCAGGATGCGCGGCGCGCCGCGGCGCCCGCGCCGCCGCCCCCGCTGGCTCGCATCCTGATCAGCGAGGACGACCCCGCCATCAGGGCGCTCTACGCTGCCCTGCTGGCCGAGCACGGCTTCGAAACGATCGGCGCGCCGGCCGGCGACGGCTGGGCGACCCTCGAGCTGGCCGCGCGGGTGCGCCCCCAGCTGCTGATCACCGACGTAAACAAACCCGGGCTCGACGGCCGCGCCCTGCGGGCCACCCTGCGGGCGAGCCCGGCCACGGCCACCCTCCCCATCCTCACCGTCTCGAGCCTCGACCCCTGGGGCGACGCGCGCGGGCCCCTCGACGACTACCTGGTCAAGCCCTTCCTCAGCGAAGCCCTGGTCTACAGGGTCGCCGCCCTGCTGCCCCTCGACCGGGCCGCCCACGACAGGCTGGCCGAACTGGCCCTCCGGCTGCCCTGCTACGACGAGGCCCACCCGGTCACGGGGCTGCCCTGCATGCACGTTCTGGCCCGGGGCCTTGGCGCGGCCACGGCGGCGCCGGGCTGGGCCGCCCTCGGGGTGAGCCTGGCGGGCTTCCCTGGCATGGTGCGGGCCCTGGGGCGCCCCCAGGCCGAGGGGCTGCTGGCCCGCCTCGGCGCGATCGTCGGCAGGGCGGCCGGGCGCGAGCTGCTGGTGGGCCACACCGGCCTCGACGGCGAGCTCGGCGTCGTCGGCCCGGCGGCGCGGGTCGCCATTGTGGGCGAGGCGGTGACCGGCGCCTTCGCGGCCGTGCGCCGCCGCGCCGAGCAGGTCGCCCCCTACCTGCCGCCGCCGCGCCTGCTGCTGCGCCGGGCCGGGGACGGGGCGGGCCTGGGCCCCGGCCTGAACGCCCCGCGGGCGGG
>DAOLDO010000048.1:0-15337 GCA_035327325.1 Chloroflexaceae bacterium
CTACGAGCGCTTCCCCTCGCGCGACGAGGCCCTGGCCCTGCTCGCCCGCTTCGGGCTGGCCCAGAAGGCCGACACCAGGCCGCGCCGCCTCTCCGGCGGCCAGCAGCAGCGCCTCGCCCTGGCCCTCGCCCTGGTCAACGACCCGCACGTGGTGCTGCTCGACGAGCCGACCAGCGCCCTCGACCCCCAGGCCCGCCGCGCCGTGTGGGCCGCCATCAGACGGATGCGCGACGAGGGCCGCACCGTCCTGCTCACCACCCACCACATGGACGAGGCCGAGGAGCTGTGCGACCGGGTGGCGATCGTTGACGAGGGCCGGCTCGTGGCCCTCGGCGCGCCCGACGCGCTGATCGCCCGCCACGCCCCGCCCCTCGGCCCGTCCGAGGCCGCCCGCCGCCGCCCCAACCTCGAGGACGTGTTCCTGGCCCTGACCGGGCGCACGCTCGACGCCCCCGGCGTCGCGATTGACGAGGACGCCGCCTGGCTCGCCGGCGCGGCCTGAGGGGGCGGCAGATCAAGCGCGCCACGCTCGCCGTGGCCCGCGACCGTGAGAAGCCATTATGCGACAAGGAGTCCCTATGCGCCGCCTACTCGTTCTCATTCGGCTCATCCTGACCATCGAGCTGCGCCACCCGGCCGTGCTCTTCTGGAACTTCGCCTTCCCGGTCGGCGTGCTGCTGATCAACGGCGCCATCTTCGGCGCCGGCGACGCCGAGCCCGGCGCGACCGCCGCCTGGCTCGCCGCCGGTATCATCGTGCTGAACATTATGGCCGGGGCCTTCCTGGGCGACTCAGCCCGCCTCGTCCACGTGCGCGAGCAGGGCATCCTCCAGCGCGTGCAGGCCAGCCCGCTCCCCGCCGGGACGCTGGTCCTGTCCTACACGGCGGTGCGGCTGCTCCTGGTGCTGATCCAGGCGGCCCTGATCGTGACCGTGGCCGTGCTCGCCCTGGGCGCCCGCTTCGCCGTGGGCGGAGTGCTAAGCGCGGCCGTTATCGCCCTCGCCGGCGCCCTGGCCTTCATCCTGGTCGGCCAGGCCATCGCCGCCGTCGCGCCCGGCGTCGGCGCGGCCAACGCCCTCGGCCAGACAATCTACTTCCCACTGATGTTCATCAGCAACCTGTTCCTGCCCGCCGAGCTGCTGCCGGACTGGATCGCCGCCGTGGCCCGCTGGACGCCGGCCTTCATGCTGGTGGACGTGCTGCGACCGGCCATGGTTGACGTGCCCGCCCAGCAGTCCGGGCTGCTCAACCTGCTCGGCCTGGCCCTCTTCGGGGCCGCCGGCCTGGCCATCGCCGCCCGCCACTTCCGCTGGGAGCCCTGGCGGTAGGGTATCATGGCGAGGACGATGGCCACGGGCCGGAGAGAGGGGTATGACGATGCGCGAGCGTGAACGGGCCAGGCAACGGCTGCCAGGCGACCGCTTCCTCGAGCGGCTCGGCCTGTTCTGGGCCCTGGTCTTCTACCTGTCGCTGGGCCTCAGCCTGGCCGCCGCCATCGTCGGCCCCTCGACCGGCCTGCGCGGTTGGCCCCTGGCGGCGGCCCTGGCCCTCGCCGCGGCGAGCGCCGCCCTCTTCCAGGGTCTCTTCTGGCCCAGCGCCAGGCGGCTCGAGGGCTGGCCGATGCCAGGGCCGCGGGCCGCGGCCTACTTCGGGGGGCAGCTGCTCATCCTAGCCGCGCTCCAGGCCCTGGGCCCCAGCTTCGCCGGCCTGGGCTTCGCCGTGATGGGGCAGAGCCTCGGCATGCTGCGCCCGCGCCACTGGGCCCTGCCCCTGGTCCCGCTCTTCGCGCTGCTGGCGCCCCGCCTCGGCTGGCTCGACGCCGCAGGGGATGCCGACTGGCTCGGCCTGGCCTCGCTGGGCCTGCTCATCGTGACCGGGCTCTTCGTCGCGCTCCTGCTCTCGCTGCTCTTCTACCAGCGCCACCGCCTGCTCGACCTGGTGCGGGACCTGCGGCGGGCCAGGGCCGAGCTCGAGGCGGCCGCGGCCGAGCGGGAGGAGCTGGCGGTGCTGCGCGAGCGCACTCGCCTGGCCCGCGCGATGCACGACAGCCTCGGCCACGCCCTGGTCTCGGTGAACGTGAAGCTCGAGGCCGCCCAGCGCCTCTACGCCGTGGACGTGGCCCGCGGCGCCGCCGAGCTGGAGGCGACCCGCGCCGTGGTCCGCGAGACCATGGCCGAGCTGCGCCGCTCGCTCGCCGACCTGCGCGCACCCCTGCCCGACCACAGCGACCTGCCGGCCGCCCTGCGCCGCCTGGCCGACGAGGTCGGCGCCCGCGGCGCCCTCGCCGTGGCCGTCGAGGCGCCAGCCGGCGCCGCGCCGGCGCCCGCGGTGGCCGAGGCCCTCTACCTGATCGCCTGCGAGGCCCTTGTGAACGTCGAGCGCCACGCCGGCGCCGCCCACGCCGCCGTGCGCCTGGCCCGCGACGGCGCCGGCTGGCGCCTCGAGGTCGCCGACGACGGGGCCGGGGTGCGCCCGGCCGACCTGCGCAGGCCGGGCCACTTCGGCGTCGTCGGCATGCGCGAGCGCGCCGGCGCCCTCGGCGGCGACGTGCGGGTGAGCGCCCTGCCGGAGGGCGGCACGCGCGTCGCCGCGACCATCCCCGACCCTGGAAGGATAGGGCCATGAGCGAGATCCGCGTCCTGATCGCCGAAGACCAGGCCCTCATGCGCGATGGGCTGCGCACCATCCTCGAGCTGGAGGATGGCTTCGTGGTGGCGGGCGCCGCGGCCGACGGCGAGGAGGCCGTCGCCATGGCCCTGCGCCTGCGCCCCGACGTCGTGCTGATGGACGTGCAGATGCCGCGCCTCGACGGCGTGCGGGCCACGGCGCGCCTGGCCGCCGAGCTGCCAGCGGCCCGCGTGATCATCCTGACCACCTTCGACTACGACGAGTACGTCTTCGAGGGCGTGAAGGCCGGCGCCCGCGGCTACCTGCTGAAGGACACACCCGCCACCGAGCTGCTCGCCGCCATCAGGCGCGTGCACGCCGGCGAGAGCATCGTGCAGCCAAGTGTGGCCACCCGCCTGATCGCCGAGTTCAGCCGGCAGCGCGGCGCGGCGCCCCAGCCCGAGGGCGAGGGCCTCTCGGAGCGCGAGCGCGCCATCCTGCGCCTGATCAGCGACGGCCTGAGCAACCGCGAGATCGGCGACCAGCTGGCCCTCGCCGAGGGCACCGTCAAGAACTATGTCTCCAGCATCCTCGACAAGCTGCACGCCGCCAACCGCACCCAGGCCGCCCGCCGCGCCCGCGAGCAGGGCCTGATCTGAGCCGCCCGGCCCCGCGTCGCGACGAGACCCCACAGGCTGGCCCTCACCCCCTGCCCCCGCGGCGGAGCGGTTCAACCTCTCGCGCCAGGCGCTGCGGGACCGGCGAGAACCGCTCCGGGGCAGAGCCGGCCGCTACGCGCCGCTCGGCGCCGTCCCGCCCGCGCCGTCGGGCGAACCCGCTGCGGGGAGCAGCACCCGCGCCACCACCTCGTCCATGTGCTCGACGGGCACGATCTCGAGCTGGCCGCGGGTCTCCTCGGGCACATCGCGCAGGTCCACCTCGTTGTCGTGGGGGATCAGGACGGTGCGCACGCCGGCCCGCTGAGCGGCGAGGAGCTTCTCCTTCAGCCCGCCGATCGGGAGCACGCGGCCGCGCAGGGTGATCTCGCCGGTCATGGCGACGCGCTTGGCCGCGGGCCGGCCGGTGAGGGCCGAGATGATCGCGCTGGCCATGGTGATCCCGGCCGAGGGCCCGTCTTTGGGCACGGCGCCGGCGGGGACGTGGATGTGGATGTCGCGCCGCTGGAACTCGTCGGCGGGGATGCCCAGGGCGCCGTCGCGAGAGCGGGCGTAGGTCACGGCGGCCCTGGCCGACTCGCGCATGACGTCGCCCAGGTGCCCGGTGAGGATGAGCTGCCCGCTGCCGGGCACGGCGCTGGCCTCGACCATCAGCACATCGCCGCCCGCCGGCGTCCAGGCCAGGCCGGTGGCCACGCCCACCTCGTCCTCGCCGAGGATGCGCTCGCTGCGGAAGCGCGGCGGGCCGAGCAGCTCGTCCAGGTCGGGGCCGCCGATCTGCGCGGGGAGGGGCAGGCCGCTCGCGAGGCGGGTGGCCATCTTGCGGTACCCCGCCCCGATGCGCCGCTCGAGGTCGCGCACGCCCGCCTCCAGCGTGTACTCGCGGACCAGGCGCCGCAGGGCCTCGTCGCTCAGCTCGGGCGCGGGCGAGCGCTCGGCGAGGCCGGCGGGCGGCAGGTTGCTGGCGGGCGTCTCGCCGCCGCTCACCGGCGCGCCGGCGCCCTCCGCCTCGGGGCCGGGGGCGGCGTCGGCCGCGGGGAGCGACCGGTCGGCGCCGCGGGCGCCGCTCGCGGGGGCGAGGCCGTTGGCCTCGATCTGGCGGGGGATGAGGTAGCGCCGGGCGATCTGCAGCTTCTCCAGCTCGGTGTAGCCCGCCAGGCTGATCAGCTCCATGCGGTCGAGCAGCGGGCCGGGGATGGTCTCGAGCTGGTTGGCCGTGCAGATGAAGAGCACCTGGCTCATGTCGAAGGGCACGTCGAGGTAGCGGTCCACAAAGGTGTTGTTCTGGGCCGGGTCGAGCAGCTCGAGCAGCGCGGCGGCCGGGTCGCCCTGGATGCCCGCGGCGAGCTTGTCAATTTCGTCGAGCAGCATGACCGGGTTGTTGCTGCCGGCGCGGTTGAGGCCCTGGAGGATGCGGCCGGGGATGGCGCCGATGTAGGTGCGCCGGAAGCCGCGGATATCGGCCTCGTCGCGCACGCCGCCGAGGGCCACGCGCACGAACTTGCGCTCCAGGGCCCGGGCGACGCTCTGCCCCAGGCTGGTCTTGCCCACGCCGGGCGGCCCCAGGAAGCAGAGGATGGGCGAGCGGGCGCGGGCGTTGCCCTGCTCGGCGTGCAGCTTGCGCACGGCGAGGTACTCGACGATGCGGTCCTTGATCTTCTCCAGGTCGTAGTGGTCCTCGTCGAGCACGGCGCGGGCGCGGGCCAGGTCGAGGTTGTCGGGCGTGCTCACGTTCCAGGGCAGGCCGATCAGCCAGTCGAGGTAGGTGCGGCTGATGTTGTAGTCGGGGGCGGCGGGGCTCATGCGCGCCAGCCGCTCCAGCTCGCGCTCGGCCTCGCGGCGGGCCTCGTCGGGCAGGCCGGCCTCCTCCAGACGCCGGCGCAGCTCGGCCACCTCGGCGCCCTGCTCGTCGCCCTCGCCCAGCTCGCGGCGGATCGTCTCGAGCTGCTGGCGCAGGACGTACTCGCGCTGGCTCTTCGCCACGTCCTCGCGGGTGCGGTTGGCGATGTCGAGCAGCTCGCGCTCGCGCTCGAGCAGGCCGAGCACGAGGCGCAGCCGCTCGGCGAGGTCGAGGGCGTCGAGGACGGCCTGCTGGTCGCCGGCGCTCAGCCCGAGGTTGGCCGCGATCAGGTCGGCCAGGGTGCCGGCGCGGGGAATGTTCGCCGCGACCACGGCGGCCTGGTCGGGCAGGTTCGGGCTCAGGCGCACCACCTGCTCGAAGGCGACGCGCACCGTGCGGGCCAGGGCCGCGGCCTCGGGCGGCTCGGGCTCGGGCTCGTCCAGCACCGTGACGCGGGCCTGCGGGTAGCTCGCGCCTGTCTGGAGCTGGAGGATCTGGACGCGGGCGAGCCCCTGGAGCAGCACCTGGACGCCGCCGCCCGGCTGGCGGGCCAGGCGCGCGATCTGCGCGGCGCAGCCGGTGCGGGCCAGCCCGAGGGGGTCGGCGCCGGCGTCGCCGCTCGTCTCCCAGAAGACGCCGATCACCCGCGTCGAGAGCGCGGCCTCGTCAATCAGGCGCACCACGTTCTCGCCGCTGATGCTCAGCGGCAGCACCGCGCCCGGGAACATGACCGCGTCGGGCAGGCCGAGGATGGGCAACGACTCGGGGATGGCGACCTCCTCCACCGCGGGGAGCTGCTCGGGGCTGAACGGCGGCTGGGTCATCGGGCACCTCCCTCGATCCTGATCACCACCACGCGCGGCGTCGGCTGCTGGGCGAAGGGCAGCTCGATCTCCAGCAGACCCGCGGCGTAGCGCGCCGCGGCCTGCTCGGGGTCGATCGACCGCCCCAGGGGCACCTCCAGCTGGAACGGGCCGGCGCCGATCTCCATCTGCTCGACCCGCCTGATGCCCTCGGGCACGGCCAGCTGCCGGACCCCGTGGACGGCCACGTGGCGCGGGTGCACGTGCACGTGGAGGTTGCCCGGGTCCACCCCGGCCAGCTCCACCACCAGAGTCACGCCGCGGTCGGTCTCGTACAGGTTGTGGGCCGGGCGCCACAGGCGCGACTCGAAGGCGACGAAGGGCTGGCGCAGGGCGAACACCTGGAAGCTCGGCTTGCGGTTACTCACGGGGGGCTCCTCTCTTCGGGCGCGGGGCGCGCGGCGGCCGGCCGGCACCCCATTGGCCCAGCAGCAATTGTCGGGCCGTCTCGGGGCGGCGCCCCGCGGCGTAGAGGTCGCAGCCCGCCGCTACCTCGCCGTGAGGCCACCGTCAATCACCAGGCCCGTGCCGGTGATGAAGGCCGCGTCGTCAGAGGCGAGGTAGAGGGCGGCGGCGGCCACCTCCTCGGGCGTGCCGAGGCGGCCCATGGGCTGGCGGGCCACCAGGGCGCGCCGCATCGCGTCCGGGTCGTCGCTCTGGGCGAGCAGCCGGCCGACCCAGGGCGAGTCGACGGTGCCCGGGCAGAGGCAGTTCACCCTGATCTTCTGCTCGATGTAGTCAATCGCCACCTGCCTGGTCAGAGCGATCACGGCGCCCTTGCTGGCGCTGTAGGCCGCCCGGTTGACCAGGCCGACCATGCCGGCCACCGAGGCCGTGTTGATGATCACCCCGCCGCCCTGCCCCAGCATCACGGGGATGGCGTACTTGCAGCCCAGGAAGACGCCCTTGACGTTCACCGCCATCACCAGGTCCCACTCGACCGGGTCCTGGTCCACGACATTGGTGGTCGAGCCGACGCCGGCGTTGTTGCAGAGGATGTCGAGGCGGCCGAAGGCGCCGCGGGCCCGCTCGACCATCAGGCGCACCTGCTCGGGCTCGGCCACGTTCACGGCGAAGGGCACGGCCTCGCCGCCCCGCTCGCGCACGGCGTCGGCGGTGGTCTCGGCGCCCAGGGCGCTGACGTCGGCGGCGAGGATGCGGGCGCCCTCCTCGGCGAAGCGCAGGGCCATGGCCCTGCCGATGCCCGAGCCGGCCCCGGTGATCACGGCGACGCGCTGGTTGAGTCTCATGCTGACAACCTCCCAGGGACAGCCTCGCGCACAGGCTGTGTATGCTTAACGACGAAGGCCACGAAGGAGCGCGGGGCGCTAGGCCGCGAATGGCGCCAGGGCCGCCTCGTCGAAGCGCATGCCGGTGCCGGGCGCCTCGGTCGGGCGGACGCGGCCGCCCACCACCTGCTGCGGCTCCTCGAGGTACGGATCGAGGGCGAAGGCGTGCTTCTCGAGGTAGACCGCGCCCCTGCCGGCGCAGAGCAGGTGGGCGCTCAGCTCGTCGGCGTAGTGGCTGCTGATACGCAGCCCCGCCGCGTCGGCCATGGCCATAGCCTGGAGCGAGACCGTGATGCCGCCGTTGGTCACGGGGTCAATCTGCACCACGTGCACCGCCCCCTCGTCCACATAGCGCCGGAACTCGTGGGGCGAGTGCAGACTCTCGCCGACGGCGACCGGCACCGCCAGCTCGCGGGCGAGCATGGCGTGGCCCGCCACGTCCTCGGGGATGGTCGGCTCCTCGTACCAGTAGAGGCCGTGCGGCTCCAGGCGGCGACCGCGCTCCAGGGCCTCCCGCGCCGACCAGACCATGTTGGCGTCCACCATCAGGTCCACGTCGGGGCCGACCAGCCGGCGCACCGCCGCGACGCGCTCCTCGTCCTCGCGGGGGTCGGGGCGGCCGATCTTCACCTTGACGCCGGGGAGACCCCGCTCCATAAAGCCCGCGGTCTGCCTGAGCAGCCCGTCCAGGGGCTTGGGCAGGTCCACCCCCGAGCCGTAGGCGGGGATGGCGCGGGCCTCGGCGCCGAGCAGCGCGTAGAGGGGCTTGCCTTCGGCCAGGCCCCGCAGGTCCCACAGGGCGATGTCGAGGGCGGCCACGGCGAAGGCTGTCAGGCCGCCGCGGCCCACGAAGAGCAGGCGCTGCCAGAGCGTGCGCCAGATGCCCTCGATGTCGGCGGCGTCGCGGCCGACCACGGCGGGGGCGATGTCGTGGGCAATCACCGCCTTGACCGCCCGCCCGCCCTTGCCGATCGTGTAGCTGTAGCCGTGGCCGACCAGGCCCTCGGCGTAGAGCTTGAGCGTGATCAGCTCCTCGGTGTCGAGCAGGCCGTGGCCCGCGTCGCCCGACGGCTCCAGCGGGAGCCGGTAGTAGGCCGTCTCGATGCGCTCGATCTTCATGGGGCTCCTTGTCCTATGCCTCGCGCAGCCGCTCGGCCAGCGCCTCCACGGCGCGGTAGATCACGGCCCACATGGTCAGGGTGGGGTTGACGCCGTGGCAGGAGGGGAAGACGGCGGTGCCGTAGACGTAGAGGCCAGGCGTGTCGTGGACCTGGAGGTCGCGGTCCACCACCGAGGTGGCCGGGTCCTCGCCCATGCGCGCCCCGCCGAGGTCGTGGCTGCTGATCAGGCCGCCGAACGAGGGGCCGCACCAGGTCTTCGTGGCGCCCATGGCCCGGGCGAGCTCGGCGCCGCGCTCGGCGAAGAAGGCCAGCTGGCGCCGCTCGTTAGGCTGCTGGTCGTAGGTGACGCGCACCACCGGCAGGCCGAGGCCGCTGCGGTCGCGGTGGCGCGGGTCGAGGTCGAGGTAGTTGCTCCTGTAGGGCAGGGCGTCGGGCTGGATGCGGATCGCCGTCAGGTGCTGCCACTGGCGCAGGTGCTCCTTGTAGCTCTGGCCCCACCCCGGCACGTCGGGCGGCAGGGGCTCGCGGGCGATCTGGATGGGCAGGCGCTGGTTCTCGATGTTGGGCGTGGCCCCGCCGACAAAGCCGTGGGCCACGCAGTCGAAGCCCTCGCTCACGTAGTCGTCGAGGCCGCACATCTGCCCAGAGGGCCCGGTGTGGGCGTTGAAGACCACGTCGGGACAGTGCCCGTAGACGTCCATCCACATCTTGGTGATCAGGTGGCGCCCCACCTGGCCCGTGTTGTTGCCGAGGCCGCCCTGGCGCCGCGCGTCGCCCGAGAGGAGCAGCAGGCGCACGTTCTCGAAGGTGTAGCTGCCCAGGATGACCGTGCGGGCGCGCTGCTCCTGGAGGTTGCCGAGGGCGTCAACGTACTCCACCCCGGCGGCATGGCCGTCGGCGTCGGTCAGCACCCGCGTGACCCGGCAGCCGGTGCGCAGGTCGAAGTTGCCGGTGGCGAGGGCCTGGGGCACCCAGGTCATCCCGGGCGTCCAGCGCTCGTCGTTGAAGGGGCCGAAGCCACCCATCCAGGCGCAGTAGGTGGTGGCGGGGAAGCCGTTGTAGGGCGCGCTGTGCACCGCCACGGGCGTGCTGTAGGGGTGCAGTCCGAGCGAGCGGGCGCCCGCCTTGAAGCGCTCGCCCATGATGAAGGGGCGCATCGGCGGCAGGGGGAAGGGCCGGCTGCGGCGCAGGAAGGGGTTGCTGCCGCCGTCGTCCGTGACCCCGATCTCGTACTCCAGCCGGGTGTAGAAGGGCTCGAGCTCGTCGTAGCCGACGGGCCAGTCGGCCAGGGTGTGGCCCTCGGGCAGGGCCGCCTCGCCCCAGCGCTCGCGCACGTGGCTGAGGAAGCGGAAGTGGTGGGGGTGGCAGCGGCGCAGGGCCCCGCCCCAGTGGATCACCGAGCCGCCGACGCTGTTCATCATGCGGCCAAGCGAGAAGGTTGCCTCGCGGGTCGGCTCGCCCTCGCGCAGGCGCCAGCGCGGCGTCTCGCCCAGGTACTTCGGCCCCATGCCGCCGCGGCAGTAGTAGGCCGAGCCCAGCTCGTCGGGCACGAAGTCGCGGCTGGTGCGGTAGGGGCCGACCTCGAGGCCCACCACCTTGAGGCCGGCCTCGGCCAGCACCCGCGCCGCCAGGGCGTTAGCCGCGCCGACGCCCACGAGCACCACGTCGGCGGGTCCGCTGGGCGGGCGCCCTCCGGCCTGCGGGTCGTAGCCGGGGATCTGCTGGGGCTCCCGTGGGCCGCCGTCGAGGCAGTAGCCCACGTCGGCGAGGGCGCGGATCGCGCCGCCCTTGGTGACGGGCTCGGCGGCGAGGTTCTCCTCGGCGCTGTTCTCGAAGTAGATGCCGGGGTGGCCCAGCCAGCGCCAGCCGCCCTTGTCCCTGTTGCCGCCGTAGGCCGGGTCGGCGAAGAGCCCCTCCTGGCAGTGGGCGCGCAGGGTGGCGAAGAAGGCGGCCTGGGGCGGGGCGGCGAAGCCGGGCAGGGCGCCGCGCTCCATGTCGGCGAGCAGGGCGTCCTGCTGCGCGGGGGCGCAGTCGGCGAAGGGGGCCGCGAAGCGGGCGCGGGCGCAGCTGTCGAGGGCGGCGAGGCCGTAGCGGTAGGTGTCGGCGAGGTGGCTATCGGCGCCCATCAGGGCCCGGTCGAGGAAGGTGACGGCGCCCAGCTCCGTGGCGCTCGGGCCCGTGGCGTCCGCGGGGAAGATCCGGTCGAAGACGGCGGCGACGACGCGGGCCTCGTAGGGGTTGAGGGCGAGGAGGGCCGCCGGCACGCCGGGGGGATCGCTCATGGGCGCTGCCTCATTGCAGGGTCTCGTGCGACAACACTGGGCCACCGCATAGTACGGACCCGCCATGCCGCTGTCAAGGGCCAAGCAGGGCCGCCCATCCTGCCCCCATGGGATCGCCGCATCCCGTAGGGGCGGCCCAGCGCGGCCCCCCGCCCCCGCGTGGCCGCCCACCCCGCGTGGCCGCCCACCCCCGCGCGGCCGCCCACCCCCGCGCGGCCCCCCGCCCCGCGTGGCCGCCCACCCCGCGTGGCCGCCCACCCCGTGCTCAGGCCCCGCCCGCCCGGGCGCGGATCGCCGCCGCCATGGCGGGGTCCACCGGCCAGTGGGCCTCGAGGAAGGCCAGGATGGCCAGGGCCGACTCGGGGCTGCGGGCGTAGCCCTGCACGAACTGGGGCAGCAGGCGCGCCAGCTCGGGGTGGCGCAGCTCGGCCCGCCGCTCCGGCGCGAAGGGGTCGCGCGAGGCGGGCCCGGCCGGCCAGAGCTCCGCCGCCAGGGCCAGTGCCCGGTCCACCGCGTAGCCCTGGACGAAGCGCGCCGCCGAGAGGGCCTCGCCGCGCCGCAGGCGCCCCAGCCCCACGTAGAGATTGGTCAGCGCCTCGCCGAGCTGCCACGCCGCGCCGGGCGCGCCCCCACCGACAGGTGGCGCCGCAAGGGGCAGCTCGGCCCCCGGGCGCGCCCAGACGACCAGGGCCGCGGCTGCGGCCGCGCCGGCCAACTCCGCCGCGGTGAAGACGGCGAACTCGCAGAAGACCCCGTCGGCGTAGAGCAGCTTGTAGCCGTCGGTCGTGTTGCGGAAGCTGTAGGCGATCGGGCCCGCCTCCTCCAGCCAGTCGAGCCGGTCGAGGTAGCGCGCCTTCGCGCCGTCCTCGACCACCGCGTAGAAGTCCAGGTCCGAGTAGGCGTCGAGCCGGTCGCGCTCGGCGCCCGCCGAGCCGACGCCGACGAGGCCCAGGGCGTCGGGGCGCCGGGCGAGGGCCCGGCCGATCGCGTCGAGGCGGGCGAGCAGGGCCGCGGGCGGGACGGTAGCTGGGGTCATCGGGTCGCTCCTCATAACTAGCTGTGCCGGCGAGCAATCCTTTGCCCATTCTGACCAAAGACGAAGGACCAAGGACCAAGGCCGGGCAGCAGCCTGTGCGGTTGGTCTTTGGTCTTTGGTCTTTGGTCCTTGGTCACAACCGGGCAGGGGCTTCCAGAACGCTGTGCTAAAGCCCGCGCAGCACCCACGGCAGGGCGGCCAGCGTGCGAGTCTGGGTGACCTCCTCGAGCAAGGCCGCGAGCATGTCGGTCGGCTCGTTCGGTCGCGGGAAGGGGCGCGGCGGCACCGGCGCGCGCCCGCCGCCGCGCAGCACCAGCAGCGGCGCCCGCGGGTCCGGGTCCAGCCTCGCCAGCTCCCGGGCCCTGGCCACCGCCGCCGTGAAGCCGCCCAGGTCGTCCACCAGGCCGCGCTCCGCGGCCTCGCGCCCGGTCCAGACCCGCCCGCCCGCGACGGGCTCCAGCTGCTCCTCGCTGAGCCCGCGCCCGGCCCGCACCCGCTCCTTGAAGGCCGTGTAGGTCTCCTGCACGGTGCGCTGCAGGGCCAGACGCTCGCCGTCCGAGAGCGGGGCGGCCGGCGAGAAGAGGCCGCTGTTGGCCCCGCGGGCGATCACCGCCAGGCCCACGTTGGCCCGCTCGATCAGGCCGGCCGCGTTGGGCCGCACCGTGTACACGCCGATGCTCCCGGTAAGCGTGGCGGGCCGGGCGTAGATCGCCCGCGCCGGCGCCGCGATGTAGTAGCCGCCCGAGGCCGCCACGTCGCCCATGCTGACCACCAGGGGCTTGCTCTGGCTCAGGCGCAGGGCTTCGCGCCAGATCAAGTCGGAGGCGAAGGCGTCGCCGCCGGGCGAGTCGACGTGGAGCACCACGGCGCCGACCCGGTCGCTGGCCTCGGCGCGGCGCAGGGCCTGGATGACGCTCTCGGCGCCGGCGATGCTCCCGCCGATCAGCGGCAGGGGCAGCGGCGAGCGCCGGCTCGGCCCCTGGGCGATCGCGCCCTCGACCCGCACCACGCCCACGTAGCGCCGCTGCCGCCGCGCCAGGGGCAGCGGCAGCGCCCGCGCCGCCCGCTCCCACGCGACGAGCGCCGGCTTCGCGTCGGCCGCGGTCTGGCCCGCCCGCGCTCTCAGGAAGTCCTCGAGCTCGTCCTCGTAGAGGGCGCCGTCCAGCAGCCCGGCGTCCCGGGCCTCCGTGGCGAGCATTGGCGCCCGGTCAATCAGGGCGCGCACGGCCTCGGGCGCGAGCCCCCGGGCGGCGGACACGGCGGCGACGAGGCCCGCGAAGCGCTCGTCCACCAGACGCTCGAGCTGCTCGCGGCTCTCCGGCGAGATGCTGGTCCGCGCCAGCTGGTCGCCGCCGCTCTTGTAGGGCGATACGGCCACCACCTCAGCCTCGAGCCCGGCCAGGCGCAGCGCGTCGGCCAGGAAGGTCGCCTCGACCCGCAGGCCCACCAGGTTGAGGTAGGCCGTGGGCGGCATCAGGATGGCGTCGGCGCCGCAGGCCGCCATGTAGGCCCGCGTGTCGGCAGCCGGCAGGTAGGCCACAACCTGCTTGCCCGCGGCCCTGTAGGCCCGCAGGGCCTCGTGCAGCCCCTCGATCGCCGCCCAGCTCGCGCCCAGGTTGTCCACCACCAGCAGCACGCCGCGGATCTGCGCGTCGTCGGCCAGGCGCTCGAGGCGCCGGCGCAGGGCCAACAGGCTGAGGGGCGCCGTCGCGCCCGCGAAGCGGCGCCGCCACCAGGGGGGAGCGTCCGCTAGCTCGGGCAGGGCGCCCGCCAGCTCGAGGCGCACCCAGTCGATCCGGCGGCGGCGCAGGCGGCGCCAGCCGTTGCGCAGGCGCCGGAGCAGGTTGGTCAGGAAGATCATGATCGTTGCCATACAAGATTATTGCGCCTAGTTGCGCCCCGGCGCAACTCCTGGTAGGATGGCGCCGCTATGCGACGAACCCTTGCCACCCCGCGCGCCCTGGGGCGCGCCCTGCTGCTGCTGCTCACCCTCGCCGCCGCGGCCCTCCTGCTGATCGCCTGCGCCGCCGGCCCGCTCCTCGGCGAGGTCGCGGCCAGCGCCGACAGCTTCGCGCCCGCCGAGAGCGCCGCGCCCCTGAGCATCAGCTACGCCGTCGGACGCGATGCCAACGTGGACATCTACGTGCTCGACGGCGCCGGCCAACGCTTCGACCTGCGGCGCGACCAGTTCCGCCCGGCCAGCCGCGAGCCCTACGTCCTGCGCTTCGACGGCACCGTCCCCACCGACGACCCCGTGCTCCTGCGGCGCCTGCTCCCCCCCGGCGACTACCAGGTCGTCGTGGCCGCCCAGGGCCTCGACGGCCAGCGCGACGAGCGCAGCCTCCCCCTGGCGATTACGGGCGAGGAGCCGGCCCTCCCCGATATCGCGAACCTCAGGGTCTCGCCCGAGGTGATCTCGCCCACCGCCGACGCCATTGACGACAACACCGAGTTCACCTACCGCCTGCCGATCAGCGCCACCGTGGACATCAACGTCACCGCCCCCACAGGCGAGGTCATCCCCGTCGTCACCCGCGAGGAGGAGGGCCCCTACGAGCAGCACCACGTCTGGAACGGCAAGCGCCCCAACGGCTCGCTGCTGCCCGCCGGCGTCTACACCTTCACCGTGCGCGCCGAGGATATGCTCGGCAATGTCGCGCAGCGCGAGGGCCAGCTCACCCTCGAGGACGTCGGCCAGCCCGAGGCCCGCATCGTCTCGGCCTACATCGCCCCCCAGCGTGTGATGCTCGGCGATGTGATCACCGTGACCGTGCGCGTGCGCAACACCGGCGACGTGCCGATCCGCACCTACGGCCCCGCCAGCGGCTTCCAGTTCAGCACCGACGAGGTCTTCTCCTCGGTCGAGGGCGGCCGCTACACCGCCCAGGCCGGCGGCTTCTGGCGCGTCGGCGTGGACTGGGACGCCAACAGCGGCGGCGGCGCCAGGCGCTACCCCTTCCGCTGGGCCCTCTCCGAGCGCCCCCCCGAGCAGTGGGCCACCCCCGGCGTCGAAGACTTCCTCATGCCCGGCGAGGAGGTCGAGATCGTCGGTCGCATCCAGATCCTCCAGCGCGAGACCAGGATGGGCTTCTATGTCGGGCTCATCCAGGACGGCGTCGGCTTCTTCCAGGACCGCACGGCCCGCACGATCATAGACGTGGGCTTCTAACGCGCGCGGCCAGGGGCGGCGTGGCCGCCCCGCCGTGGTCGCCCCGCCGTGTCGCCCCGCCGTGGGTGTGCCGCCCCCATGCGCGCCCCGCCCCCGCCCCGTGCCCGCCTCGCCCCGTTACGTTTTGTTCACATGCCGCGTTATCACATAGGTAGCAGGCGGGATCGGCCGCGCCGCGGCATGTGGCGGTCGCGCGCGTTTGCTACAATGGCGGCGTGCCGTCGCCCACCTACACCGCACCCCCGAGAACGCGCCCGGATCCCCTTCCCCTGGTTTAGGAGGCTGCCTTGTCCCCGCAGATCGTCGCGCTCCGCGGGCCCCTCGCGGGCCGGAGCTACCCACTGTCCAGCGCCCCGCTCAGCTTCGGTCGTACGCCCGAGAACGGCATCGTCATCGCCAGCCCCCTCGCCTCGCGCCGCCACGCCGAGATCCGTCTCGAGGGCGTCACCTACG
>DAOLDO010000049.1:0-13496 GCA_035327325.1 Chloroflexaceae bacterium
ATCGGCGGCCCGCCGCTCCCACCACACGAACGCCCCCAGCAGCGCCAGGGCGAGCAGGACCAGGGGCAGCGCGTAGGGCGGCGGCCCCACCCGCTCGCCGTAGAAGTCGCTCCCGCCCAGCTCGGCCCCGGCGGCCAGCCCCAGGTTCAGCGCGGTCAGGCTGGCGCTGATCAGCAGGGCGCCGCGCCAGTCGAAGCCGCCGGGGGCGCGCCGCTGCGGGACCCCGCGCAGGGCCCACCAGGTCAGGCCCAGGGCCACCACCCCGAAGGGCAGGTTGACCCAGAACAGCAGCCGCCAGTCGTCGAAGGCCCGCATCAGCACGCCGCCGTAGAGGTGGCCCACCATCCAGCCCGCGGTGTCCACGGCGCCGATGAAGCCGAGGGCCGCCGCCCGCGACCCCGGCGGGAAGATGTCGCTCACCAGGGCCATGCTCACCGGCACCATCGCGCCCGCCCCAAAAGCCTGCACCACCCGCCCGAAGATCAGCCAGGCCAGCGTGGGCGCCGCCGCCACCACCACCGACCCGACGATGAAGACCACAAGCGAGGCCAGGTAGACCCGCCGGCGGCCCAGCAGGTCCGACAGGCGCCCCATGAAGGTCATGCTGATCGTGTAGGCCAGCAGGTAGCCGCTCACCACCCAGGCCGCCCGGCCCAACTCCGTGTCGAGCGAGACCCGCAGGTCGAGCATGATCTTCGGCAGCACCGCGCTGACCACCGTCAGGTCCACGGCGCCCACGAAGATCGCCAGGGCCACCAGCCCCAGCGTCACCCGCGGGCTGACCGCTGGGGCGGCCTCGGCCCGCGCCGCCCTACGCTCACGCGTCAAAGGAAGAGGCGAGGGCGCCGGCTCGCGTCCTTCATCCTTCATCCCTCAGCCTTCATCCTTGCTCACGGGCACTCCACCGGCGCCCGCACCTCGACCGCCTTGTCGTAGTCGCTGAAGCTGACCGTCCAGGTGCTCGGCGCGGCCTCGTCGGTGGCCGTGTCCACCAGCACGAGCCGCGTGGCCCGCATGGTCTCGGCGTCGGCCCACAGGTCTACCGCCACGGGCCCCGCCCCAAGCAGGTTCAGGCTGATCGCCTGAAGCCGCTCGCCGGCCATGGTGCCGCGCAGGTGGTAGTGCGGGCGGCCGCCCAGCTCCTCGGTGCCGACCAGGGTGACATCCTCGAAGCCCTCCTGGAGCAGGAACTCGATGCCCTGGTCGGGCGCGAAGAGCACCGCCGGGTCGAAGGCGGTGCCGGGCGCGAGGCAGCCCCACTGGCGGGTCAGCGGGTTGGTGATGTACTGCCGGCCCTCCAGCGAGACGGTGCGGATCTCGGCCACGCCGCCGCCGATCGTCACGTTGAGCACGGCCAGCACGCCGTCGGGGCGCCTCAGGTCGCCCTCCATCGTGTTGAGCACGGTCAGGCCGCTGGCGTCGATCGGCACGGGCCTGCCGCTCAGCTCGATCAGGAAGTGGGCGCTCTCGCTGGCCTGGGTGGCCCGCCCGACCGCCGCGCTGATCTCGCGCGGGGTGGGCGTGGGCGTGGGCGCGGGGGTCGGCTCGGCGGGGTCGCCGCAGGCGGCGAGCAGCGCGGCGGCGGCCCCGATCAGGAGGGCGAGCACTCGGCGCACGGAAACCTCGTCACAGTCGCGGGCACTGCCCTCACCATAGCACGGAACCGGCGGCGGCGCAAAGGCCCGGCGCGACGCCATGGTCGCCGGGCCGCGGTTGCTGAAGAAACGCTTGCCGATTGTGGCGATTTCTCCCTTGAGCGCGGGGGGCGAGGCGCTATACTGCCAGTGTACCGCCGCCCGGAGCGCGGCGACGCCCCGCCCGGGCCGAGCAGAGGAGCCCACTGTGGAGGATCGGCTGGAACGGCTGCGCGCCATGCGCGAGCAGGCGCAGCTCGGCGGCGGCGAGGAGCGCATCGCCCAGCAGCACGCCCGCGGCAAGCTCACCGCGCGCGAGCGCGTCGCCATCCTGATTGACCCCGGCTCGTTCCAGGAGCTGGGGGCCCTGGCCAAGCACGGCATCAACGACTTCGGCCTGGCCGAGGAGCGCCACCCCGGCGACGGCGTCGTCACCGGCTTCGGCAAGGTCAACGGCCGCCGCGTCGCCGTCTACGCCCAGGACTTCACCGTCCTCGGCGGGTCGTTCTCCGAGGTCCAGGCCCAGAAGATCACCCGCCTGCAGGATCTGGCGCTGGAGAGCGGCATCCCGATCATCGGCCTGAACGACTCGGGCGGGGCGCGCATCCAGGAGGGCGTGCGCAGCCTGGCCGCCTACGGCGAGGTCTTCGTGCGCAACGTGCTCTCGTCTGGCGTGGTGCCCCAGATCTCGGTCATCCTGGGCCCCTGCGCCGGCGGCGCCGTCTACTCGCCCGCCCTGACCGACTTCGTGGTCATGGCCCGCGACACCGGCTACATGTTCCTCACCGGTCCCGAGGTGATCCGGGCCGTCACCGGGCGCGAGGTGACCGTGCAGGAGCTGGGCGGCGCCGACGCCCACCACCAGCGCAGCGGCGTGGCCCACCTCGTCGCCCCCACCGAGCCCGCCGCCCTCGAGCTGGTCAAGCTCCTGCTCAGCTACCTCCCCCAGAACAACACCGAGGACCCGCCCCAGCTCGCCCCGTCCGACCCGCCCGAGCGCATGGACGCCGAGCTAAACAGCATGGTGCCCGAGGACGAGCGCATCGGCTACGACATGCACGGCGTGATCGAGCGCATCGTAGACCGGGGCAGCTTCCTGGCCATCCAGCCCGAGTACGCGGCCAACGCCATCGTCGGCTTCGCCCGCCTCGACGGCTACGCCGTCGGCGTCGTCGCCAACCAGCCCGCCGTCCTGGCCGGGGCCCTCGACATCGACTCCTCCGACAAGATCGCCCGCTTCATCCGGGTCTGCGACTCGTACAACCTGCCAATCGTCACCCTGGTGGACTGCCCCGGCTACCTGCCCGGGATCGAGCAGGAGTACGGCGGGGTGATCCGCCACGGCGCGAAGATCATCTACGCCTACGCGGGCGCCACGGTGCCCAAGCTCTCGGTGGTGGTGCGCAAGGCCATCGGCGGGGCGTACGTGGCCATGAGCAGCAAGCAGATGCGCTGTGACCTCAACTTCGCCTGGCCCACCGCCCAGATCGCGGTGATGGGCGCCGAGGGCGCCACCCGCATCCTGCGCCGCGACGAGCTGCGCCATGCCGCGGACCCCAAGGCCCTCGAGCGCCAGTTCATCGCCGAGTACCGCGAGCGCTTCTTCAACCCCTACCACGCCGCCGACCTCGGCCAGATTGACGAGATCATCGAGCCCCGCGAGACCAGGCCGCGCCTGATCCGCGCCCTCGAGGTCCTGCGCACCAAAGTGGCCCAGAACCCGCCCCGCAAGCACGGGCTGTACCCGTCCTGAATCAAACCACAGACGGCGGGACGTAAGGGCGCCCACGCTGGGGCCCCAACGCCAACCGCAACCGTTCTGTGGCGCTAGCGAGACTGGTGAGCGATGAGCGACCTCGCGTTCGGACTGCAGATCACCGCCTGGGGCATGGGGCTCGTCTTCGCGCTCCTGGCCCTGCTCTGGGGCCTGCTGGCCCTGGTCGGCCGCCTCGAGACCCGCGCGGCCGCCCGCGCCGCGGCCCCCGCCCCGCATGACGCCGCGGCGGCCCCCGGCGAGGCCGGCGCGGCCCAGGGCGAGGCTGTGCTCGTCGCCAAGGGCGACGGCGAGGCCCCCGCCCTGCGCGTGCGCGGCCCCGGAGCCGCCGAGCTCGCCCCCGAGGCCGCCGCCGCCATTGCCGCGGCCGTGCTCGCCCACGTCAGCCACCGGCGCGGCCAGGCCGCCCCCGAGACCCGCAGCTACTGGCCCGGCAGCCTGCTCTTCGCCAGCCGCTGGGTCGCCGCCGGGCGCGCCCGCCAGAACCGCGGCTACAGGCGCGAGAGGAGCTAGCCCCGTGCGACGCTACAGGCTCACCATCGCCGGCCGCCCCTTCGTCGTTGACGTCGAGGAGCTGGCCGCCGACCGCTTCACCATCGTGCTGGACGGCCAGAGCTTCGAGGTGACGATTGACAGCGGGGAGCAGGCCGCCCGCCCCGCCGTCACCCCCGTCATGGCCGAGGGCTTCCCCGTCCTGCTCCCCGCCGCTCCGCCCCCCGCGCCCGCCCCCGCCGTCCCGCCGCCCCGGCCCGCCCCACCCCCGGCGCCCCCGCCGGCGGCCCCCGCCCGCCCGGCCCCGCCCGCCGGCGGCCCCGGCGCGCTCGGCGCGCCCATGCCCGGCACGGTGCTCAGCGTCGCGGTGACGCCCGGCCAGCCGGTGCGCCGCGGCGACCCCCTGCTGGTGCTCGAGGCGATGAAGATGCAGAACATCATCAGGGCCCCGGCCGACGGCGTCGTGGCCGAGATCCTGGCCCAGCCCGGGCAGACCGTCGGCTTCGGCGAGCCCCTGCTGCGCTTCGAGGCGGGGACCCTATGAGCGCCGACTTCCTCGCGCGGCTGCTCCAGGGGCCGCTCAACCTCACCTGGCAGACCCTGGTGATGCTGGCCGTCGCCGGCGCGCTCTTCTACCTGGCGATCGTGCGCGACTACGAGCCCCTGCTGCTCCTGCCGATCGCGGCGGGCTGCATGCTCGCCAACCTGCCCCTCTCGCCCATGCTCGGCGAGGAGGGCATGCTCAGCGTGCTCTACGCCGCCGGGATCGAGAACGAGCTCTTCCCGCTGCTGATCTTCATCGGCATCGGCGCCCTGACCGACTTCGGCCCCCTGCTCGAGAACCCGCGCATGGTGCTGCTTGGGGCCGCCGGGCAGTTCGGCATCTTCGCCACCCTGCTCCTGGCCCTGGTCTTCGGCTTCACCCGCGAGGAGGCCGCCTCGATCGGGATCATCGGCGCGATCGACGGGCCCACCTCGATCTACGTGAGCGGCATCCTCGCCCCCCACCTGCTCGGCCCGATCACCGTGGCCGCCTACAGCTACATGGCCCTGGTGCCCGTGATCATGCCGCCGATCATCAGGCTGCTGACCACCAGGCGCGAGCGCGCGATCAGGATGCCCTACAGCCAGCGCGCGATCAGCCGCCGCACCAGGGTGATCTTCCCGATCGCCGCCACGGTGATCGTCGGCACCCTCGTGCCCTTCGCCACGCCCCTCGTGGGCGCCCTCATGCTCGGCAACCTCATGCGCGAGTCGGGCGTGGTCGAGCGCCTGACCAGGACCTCGGCCAACGAGCTGGCCAACATCGTGACCCTCTTCCTCGGCCTCGCCGTCGGCTCGACCATGGTCGGCGAGCGTTTCCTCCAGACCTCGACCCTGCTCATCCTGCTGCTCGGCATCGTGGCCTTCGGCCTCGACACCGCGGCCGGCCTGCTCTTCGGCAAGCTGCTCAACGCCCTGAGCGGCGGCCGCTTCAACCCGATCATCGGCGCAGCCGGGATCTCGGCCTTCCCCATGGCCGCCAGGGTCGTGCAGCGGGTCGCCGCCGAGGAAGATTTCGAGAACTTCTTGCTCTTCCACGCCATGGGCGCCAACGCCGCCGGCCAGATCGCCAGCGTCGTCGCCGGCGGCGTGCTGCTCGCCCTGATGGGCGCCGGGTGACCCGGGGCGGCCGGGCGACGCGGCGTGAGGGCCACGACCACAGGGGCCACTTCTGAGAATAAGGAGCTAGCCATGGATCAGCAGAAGACCCGGGTGCAGGACTGGATGACCAGGGAGCCGCTCACGGCGCGCGCCGACACCTCGGCGGTCGAGGCCTACGAGCGCATGCGCGACCATAAGATCCACCGCCTGCCCGTGGTTGACGCCGCCGGCCACCTGGTCGGCATCGTGACCCGCAGCGACATCGCGGGCGCGGTCTCGTTCCAGCACAGCGAGGCCGGCTGGCACGAGGCCCGCTTCGCCCTCGCCGGCACCGTCGTCGGCGAGGTGATGACCAGCGCGCCGATCACCGTCGCCCCCGACACCTCGATGCGCCGGGCCGCCGCCCTGCTGCTCGACCACCACCTCAGCGGCCTGCCCGTGGTCGAGGGCGACCGGCTCGTCGGCATCATCACCGAGAGCGATGTGTTCCGGCTGGTGGTGGCGCTGTGTGATGAGTGACGCTCGCTCGCTGCGCTCGCCGCTGGGGTGACGCTTGCTCGCTCCGCTCGGCCGCTGGGGTGATTCCGGGCAGAGCGAGGCGCTAGCCGAGCGTCACCCCAACGAGCCGCAGGCGAGCGTCACCCAGCGAGCCGCAGCCGAGCCGTCACCCGATCTCCGCCAGCAGCTCGTGAAGCGTCACGGTCTGCCCGGGGCGCACGTTGAGGGTGGCGACCGTGCCGGCGCGGGGCGCGACGATCTCGTTCTCCATCTTCATGGCCTCGAGCACGAGCACGGGCTGGCCCGCCTCGACCTCCTGGCCCTGCTCGACCAGCAGGCGGGCGATCAGGCCGGGGATGGGGGCCTTGATCCGACCGTCGCCGCTGGCCGGGCGGGCCACGGTGGCGTCGAGGTCGCGCACCTGCACGCTGTGGCGACCCCTGGTTGTCTCGATCCAGCGCAGGTCGCGATCCACCAGCAGCTCGTAGGGGCGCGTGTCCACCATGGCCCACTCGACCGCCTCGGGCGCGGCCAGCGACGAGACGGCCACGCGCATCGGCTCGCCGTCCACCGTCACGGCCACGAAGCCGTCGTCGCCCGGCGGCCCGCCCACCTCGACCTCGAACTCGGTGCCGTCGATCGTGACGAGGAGCTTGCTCATAGGACTTGGTTCTCTCTATGCTCTAGGACCGAAGGGACGGGCGCCCGGCATCCGGGGCGGGCGGTCATCTCCGCCCCCGCTTCCCTGGCCCCCCGGTCTCCCGGTCTCACTGGGGCAGCCGCCGGCTGTCGCGGTGCCAGCCGCTGGTGAAAGCGTCGGGCGTGGTGGGCCGGGCTGAGCGGGCCCGGCTCAGGGCGGCCACGGCGGCCACGGCGGCCAGGTCGCGCAGGTCGTCGTCGGGGGGCGGGGCGTCCATCAGGTGGCGCCTGCTGAACTCGGTGGTGTAGGTGCCGGCCAGGAACTGCTCGTCGCCGACCAGGGCGCGCAGCAGGCCCAGGTTGGTCTGCACGCCACCCACCTGGAACTCCTCCAGCGCCCTGAGCACGCGGTTCAGGGCCTCCTCGCGGGTGGCGCCCCAGACGACCAGCTTGGCCAGCAGCGAGTCGTAGAACACAGGCACCTCGGCGCCGGCGTAGGCGTAGGTATCCACGCGCACATTGGGCCCGCCGGGCAGGCGGAAGCCGGTGATCCGACCGGGGCTGGGCAGGTAGTCGCGCCAGGGGTCCTCGGCGTTGACCCGGCAGAGGATGGCCACGCCGCTGAGGCGGACCTGCTCCTGCGTGTAGCCGAGGGGCAGGCCGGCGGCGATGCGCAGCTGCTCGCGCACGACGTCAATGCGGGTGAGCATCTCGGTCGCCAGGTGCTCGACCTGCACGCGCGGCTTGATCTCGGCGAAGGCGTGGCGGCCGTCGGCGTCAACCACGAACTCGATCGTGCCCACGCCCCGCAGCTCGAAGAGGCGGGCGATCTGGAGCGCCGCGCGCAGGATCGTCTCGCGCTGGCCCTGGCTCAGGCTGGGCGCCGGCGACTCCTCGACGATCTTGCGCGTGTTGCGCTGGATCGAGCCGTCGCGGTCCCCCAGGTGGATCAGGTGGCCCTGGCTGTCGCCAAGCACCGGCACCTCGACATAGCGCGAGGGCAGCAACGCCGCCTCGAGGTAGACCCGGCTGTTGCCGTAGACGGCCTGGGCCGCCGCCGACGAGCGCCGCACCGTCTCGAGCAGATCGTCGGCCCCGCGCACGAGCTGGGTGCCGCGGCCGCGGCCGCCCGCGCAGGCTTTGATCACCAGGGGGTAGCCGATCGCCTCGGCCTCCGCGTGCAGGGCCTCGCCCTCGTCGGGGGCGAAGGCGCGGGCCGAGGGGCGCGTGGTGGCGATGCCGGCGGCGGCCACCCGCTCGATCGCGCCGATCTTGTCGCAGGCCCGCCCGAGCACGGCGCTGCCCGGCCCGACCACCACGATCCCGGCCTCCTCGCAGGCCCGGGCGAAGCCCACGTGCTCGGAGATCTGCCCGTAGCCGGGGTGCACGGCGTCCACGCCGACCCGCCGGGCCACGGCCAGCATCTCCTCGGGGTCGCGGTAGGCGGCCGGCCCGCTCAGCGGGTGGGCCTCGTCGGCCAGGCGCACATGGAGCGCGCCCATGTCCCCGGGCGCGTACACCGCCACCGCGGCGATGCCGAGGTCGCGGCAGGCCCGCACGATGCGCACGGCGATTTCGCCACGGTTGGCGACCAAGACTCGCTTGAACATTCTGGCTCTCCCTAGAACCCGCGCGGCACTCGCCCTACATGGGCGAAATCCCGTGCTTCTTTGGCACGTGGCGGTCGCGCTTCGAGAGGGTGACGCGCAGGGCCCGGATCAGCACGCGGCGGCTGTCGCGGGGCTCGATCACGTCGTCAATCAGGCCGCGGGCGGCCGCGACGTACGGGTTGTTGAACTTCTCCTGGTACTCGGCCACCAGCTCGGCGCTGCGCGCCTTCGGGTCCTCCGCCGCCTTGACCTCGTTGCGGAAGAGGATGTTGACCGCGCCGGCCGCGCCCATCACGGCCAGCTCGGCGTTGGGCCAGGCGTAGAGCAGGTCGCCCCTGAGGCCCTTGCTGCTCATCACGCAGTAGGCGCCGCCGTAGCTCTTGCGCAGGATCAGCATCAGCTTGGGCACCGTGGCCTCGCAGTAGGCGTAGATCAGGCGGGCGCCGTTCCGGATGATCCCGCCGTACTCCTGGCTGGTGCCCGGCAGGAAGCCCGGCACGTCCTGCAGGGTGACGATCGGGATGTTGTAGGCGTCGCAGATACGGATGAAGTGGGTGGCCTTGATGCTGGCCTTGATGTCGATCGTGCCCGCCAGGCTCATCGGCTGGTTGGCCACCAGGCCCACCACGTAGCCGTCGAGCCGCGCGAAGCCCACCACCATGTTCTGGGCCCACAGCTCGTGGACCTCGCAGAAGCGCCCGTCGTCCACGATGCTCGCGATCACCTGGCGCACATCGTAGGGCTTGCCCGGGTCCACCGGCACCAGCTCGTCGAGCTCGGGGCAGCGCCGCTCGGGGTCGTCGCGCGGCGGCACGTAGGGCGGGTCGCTCATGTTGTTGGAAGGCAGGTAGCCGAGCAGCTCGCGCACCTTGAGCAGGCACTCGCGGTCGTCGCGCGAGAGGAAGTGGGCCACGCCGCTCTCGGTGGCGTGGATGCGCCCGCCGCCCAGCTCCTCCTGGCTGACGTTCTCCTGCATGACCGAGCGCACCACCTCGGGGCCCGTGATGAACATGTAGGAGTTCTCGGTCATGAAGATGAAGTCGGTCAGGCCGGGCGAGTAGACGGCGCCGCCGGCGCACGGCCCCAGGATGACCGAGAGCTGGGGGATCACGCCCGACGACTCGCAGTTGGCGTCGAAGATGCGGGCGTAGCCGCCCAGGCTGTCCACGCCCTCCTGGATGCGCGCCCCGCCCGAGTCGTTGATGGCGATGAAGGGGCAGCCGTAGCTGAGGGCCATCTTCATGGCCTTGACGATCTTGTTGGCGTGCATCTCGCCGAGCGAGCCGCCCATCACGCCGGCGTCCTGGGCCGCCGCGAAGACCTGGCGCCCGTTGACCAGGCCGAAGCCGGTCACTACGCCGTCGCCGAGGCGCGATCCTTTGCCGCCCATGTAGCTGTCGTAGCGCGGCGTCACCAGGGTGTCAATCTCGTTGAAGCTGTCGGGGTCGAAGAGCAGCTCGATGCGCTCGCGCGCCGTCAGGCGGCCCTTCTTGTGCTGAGCCTCGATGTCCTTCTGGGTGCCGGCGGCGATGGCTTTGCGCTCGCGGAGCTTGCGCACGTAGTCTTCCATGTGCATGGGGCTTCCCCTTCGCGGTTACACGGTCGTCGCCCCCGGCCCCAGGGCCGCGAGGGTCAGGACGGTCTGGTCGTCGGCGCGCCACCAGCAGCGCATGGTCGCGGGCGCGACCCCGAGGGACGGATGGCAGCTCGCCGTGAACGGCGCCCAGGTCTCCGGCGCGGCGCCGCCGAACGGCGGCACCAGGCACTCGACCAGGCGCGTATCCACGGTCAGGCCAAGGCGCAGGGCCTTGAGCGCGGCCTCCTTGGCGCTCCAGATCGCGGTCACGAGGGCGTCGCGCCGGGCCGCCGGCGCCGCCGCCACCAGGGCCCGCTCGCCGGCGGTGAAGTAGTCCTCGGCGAAGCCCTCGCCCCGTGGGGCGATACCCTCGATGTCGGCGCCCACGGCCACGCACCCTGGCCCCAGGGCGCAGAAGGCCCGCCCGCCGCTGTGGCTGATGGAAGGATAAAGGATGAGGGACGCGGGGTGCCCGCCGACCACCAGTTCGGGCGCGCCGTCGGGCGCCGGCGTGATCACCAGGTCGGCCAGCTCGACCTGGCCGTGGCCCTCCTGCGCGAGCACGGCCTGGGCCAGGCGCTTGGCCGTCCAGCGACCGAGCAGCCACTCGCGGCGCTTCTTCTCGACGCGCAGCGCGGCCAGGCGCTCGCGCTCGGGCGGGGCGAGCCACGCCTCCGCGGGGAGCGCCGGCAGGTCCGTCGTGGACTGTATGAGCCAGTTGATCATTGGTGTGAGGTGTGAGGTGTGAGGTGTGAGGTGTGAAACTTCCACGACCGTACTCGTGGCGGAGTCACACCTCACACAGCGAGCGCAGCGAGCGCCTCACACCTCACACACCTACAGCTTCGCCGTGCCCGGCAGCCTGGCCGTGCGGTAGCCCGTCAGGTCCAGGTAGACGTAGCCGTTGTCGTCCACCACGCGGGCGTCGAAGCTCGCGCCGCCCTCCTGCGCGGTCACCACGGCGTAGAGCCGGGCGCCGTCGGCCTGCTCGAGGTGCCTGTAGACCTCGAGGGCCTCGAGCGATGAGGGCAGGGCCATGGCCTCGGCGTGGGCGATCTCCCAGACCCCGGCGGTCTGGAAGCACAGCTCGAGCAGGCGCGGGTCCACCAGGTGCTCGGCCTCGGCCGGCGCGCTGTCGGGCGGCAGGTCGGCGGCCAGCATGCCGATCGCCAGGTCGTCGGCGAGCACGACCTTCTCGAGGACCTGGTAGGCGGGGCCGTGGAAGTAGACCTTGTAGATCGCCTCCCGATCAACCACGCGGGCGTGCTCGCCGAGCTCGGGGCGCTCGGCGGTGGCCTGGTCGGCCTCGGCGCGGGTCAGGCGCACCTCGGCGCGGAAGTGCACCGTCTCCTGGGCGGGCGGCGGGGTCTTGCCGGCCGCCACGGCGGGCTGGAAGACCGAGCGCAGCTCGGTGCGGGCCAGGAGCTCGCCGCCGCACGCGGGGCGCAGCGTCGCCCGGATCGTGAGGGTGCGGGGCTGGCCGCGGTGGAACTTGACCGGGCTGTCGAGCCGCTCGTGCTCGATGCGGGCCACCCTGAAGCCGGGGGCGAGCAGGCTGGCCAGCTCGGCGAAGCCCTCGGTGCCCATCACGCCGGGCAGCACCGGCGTGCCCTCGATCTTGTGGTCGTAGAGGAAGGGCTGGCTGGCCGGGTCGAGGGCCGTCTCCGCGACGATACCGCCGTAGAGGCCCGCCGAGCGCACGGCGCCGACCATCAGGAAGGGGCGCTCGCGCCCGGCGAGGGCGGCGGCGACCTTCTCGGGGTCGAGACCGCCCTGCTCGTCGAACTCCTCCGTGAGGATGCCGAGGCGCAGGCCGACGACGATCTCGTCGCGGGTGGCGCCGGCGCTCAGCTCGCGCCTGATCGTCGGCACGCCGACCTCGGGCGGGAGCATGTCAATGCCGGCCAGCTCCATGATCCGCGGGATGGAGCCGCGGGTGGCCATGCCGATGCCGCCCCAGGCTGTCCAGTCAATGGCGATGGCGCGGGTCTCGGGGCGCCAGCGGCGCATGCTGCTGCTGAGCTTGCAGAGCAGGTCGTTGGCGGCGCTGTAGTCGGTCTGCCCGCTGTTGCCGAAGCGGCCGGCCACCGAGCTGAAGGCCACGGTCGCGGCGATGGGCAGGCCCTTGGCCGCGCGCAGCAGGCTGAAGAAGCCGTCGGCCTTGATGTCGAAGACCCGTTCGAACTCCTCGGGCGACTTCTCGGCCAGGGCCCGGCTGATCTCGATGCCGCCCGCGTGGAGCAGCACGTCAATGCGGCCGTGGCGGGCGCGGATCTCGTCCATCACGGCGGCCACGGCGGGGCCGTCGCGCAGGTCGAGGCTGCGGTAGAAGGCATCGCCGCCGGCCCGCTGCACCGTCTCGACGGCGCGCAGGGCCGCCTCGGCGCGCTCGACACCCATGATCGCCCGGTCAATCTGCACCGGGGTCACCCGCTCGCCCTTGGCCTGGGCCTCGGCGATCAGGGCAGCCTTGAGGGCCTCGCGGCCCTGGCGGAAGAGAGCGATGCGCGCGTCGGCCGGGTCGGGCTCGGGCGTCAGGTCGAGCAGGTAGAAGCTGCCCCCGCCGCCGGCGCCCGCCAGGTCGGCCACAATGGCGCTGGTGATGCCGCCCGCGGCGCCCGTGACCACGTAGACGCTCTCGGGGCCGAGGGCCAGGCCGGGCTGCCCGTCGCGGGCGGGCCGCTCCTCGAAGCTGACGCCCAGGCGCAGGCCGTCGCTGTAGCCGACCTCGACCGCGCCGGGGTCGAGCAGGGTCTCGGCGATCAGGGCCTCGGCCGGCTCGGCGCTCTTGCGGCCGGCCTCGAAGTCCACCGCCTTGACCAGGGCCGCCGGCTGCTCGCGCTTGTAAGCCTTGGCGAAGCCGGTCGCCGCGCCGCCCAGGGGCGAGGAGGCGCCCTCGGGGCCGTAGCCGTGCTGGCCGCCCATGCGCGTGCCGACCACCAGGAAGGGCGCCGCCTCCTGGGCAGCCACGCCGGGCTGCCCCAACAGGGCGCGGGCCGCCAGGTACAGGCTCTTGACCCTGACGCGGTTCAGCTCGCGCCAGGTCTCCAGGTCCAGCTCCTCGATCTCGGGCTCGGCGTCGAGGGCGGGCAGCCAGTACATGCCGGCCACCGGGCCCTCGGCGAGGAAGCCCCTGACCAGGCCCTCGATCTCGCCGGCAGCGGGCGGGGCCTCGATTGGCAGGACGAGGGCGCCGCGCTTCTCGAGGCGCGAGGCCAGGGCCCGGCCCACGCCGCCGCGGTCGAACATCACCACCACCCGGGCGCCCTCCAGACTCACGCCCGTGGCCTTGCACAGGTCGAGGGGCGGGCGCACCACCGGCACCACCACGCGGCGCGGGGCCCGGTCGGCCTCGCTCACGTCGTAGAGGGTCGGGGCCGATGTCGCCGCCACGGGCGCGCCGGCCGGGGTCGCCGCTACGGGCGTGTCGGCGCCATCGGGAAGGGGCGCGCCGGCGGCCAGGTCGGGCCGGTGCGCGTGGACGAAGCCGATCACGTGGCGCAGGGTCGGGTAGTCGCGCAGCTTCATGTCCTCGACCCGCGGGATGTCAAACGCCTCGCGCACCGCCATAAACGTCTCGGCCTGCTTGACCGTGTCCACCCCCAGGTCGGCCTCCAGGTCCAGCTCCA
>DAOLDO010000049.1:13596-15332 GCA_035327325.1 Chloroflexaceae bacterium
TCTTCTCGGCGACGATGGCGAGCACCTGCTCGGCCACCGGGTCGGCCGCGGGCGCGGGGACCGCCACGGGCGCGGGAGCCACCGCCACGGGCGCGGGAGCCACCGCCACGGGCGCGGGGGCGGGCACGACGGGCGCCGGGGCGGGCATGACGGGCGCCGGGGCCACAGGCGCGGGCGCGACAGGAGCCGCGACCACGGGGGTCGGGGCGACCGGGGCGGCCTTGCCGTTGCCGTTGCCGTAGGCGGGCTCGGGCGCCGGGGCGCTCACGCCAAGGGGCGGCAGGGCCACATGGCTGACGGCGAGGTCGGGGGCGTAGGCCGCGCGCTGGACAGGGCCAGTGCCGGGCTGCCAGCTGCTCGGGGCGGGCGTGCGGGCGGGGGCGCCCTTGGCCTTCACCCGCAGGACGCGCTGGGAGACCTCGGTCTCGGCGCGGTCGTAGCCGCTGATCTGGCTGAGCCAGTAGTCGTAGCGCTGGCGGCTGTCCACCCGGTCGAGGGCGCCGGGGATGCGCCGCAGCAGGGTCAGGGCGATCTGCGAGCCGAAGCCGGCCGCCAGGTGGATGGCGTAGCGCACCGGGTAGCGCCCGCCGCGGCTCAGGTTGAGCGTGCCCAGCTCGGGGTCGGGCTCGCGGTAGTTGGGCACGGGCGGCACGACGCCGTGCTCGAGGATCTTGACCGCGATCACGTCCTCGATGCCGACGCCCATCGGGTGGCCGGTGAAGCCCTTGGTGTTGGAGATGACGATCTCGCCCGCCGCGGGGCCGAAGACCCGGCGCAGGGCCGCCACCTCGGCCGAGGCGCTGCCGCCGCGAGCGGGGGTGAAGGTCTCGTGCGAGACGAAGACGGTCTGGGCGGCCATGGCGCGGCGGTCAACGCCGAAGCGGCGCTCGGCGGCGCCCACCAGGCTCTCGACCACCTGGCTGATGTGGTCCACGTCGAGGCGAGTGCCGTGGAAGGCGCTGTTGCTGGTCTCGCTGGAGAGCAGCTCGACCACGCCGCGCATGCCGCGCTCGCGCACGGCGTCCTCGCTCTCGACCACCAGGGCGCAGGCGCCCATGCCGAGCAGAGTGCCGTGGCGGCGGCGGTCGAAGGGCAGGGCGGCCTCCTCGAGCTTGTCGTCGGTGGCGGCGGCACCGGTGGCCAGGAAGCCCGCGCCGATCCACTCCATCAGCCGGTCGCCGGTCACGTCGTCGGCGCCGATCACCAGCACGCGGCGGCAGCGGCCGCTGCGGATCCAGTCCTCAGCGATGGCGATGCCCTGGGCGGTCGAGGCGCAGGCGGCGTTGACATGGGTGTTGGGCCCGCGGGCGCCGATGTACTCGGCGAACTGGCTGTGGCCCATGGCCAGGATGCGGAACAGGAAGCGCCGGTCGAAGCTGTACGGGCTGGCCTCCAGCTCCTCGCGCAGGGCGATGATGCGGCGCGCGAGGGCGTTCAGCGTCGCCTCGTCGTCGGCCTGGTGGCGCAGAGCCTCGAGCTCGGCCAGGAGGGCCAGGCGGCCCTCGTGCTCGTAGTAGCGCTGGAACTCGTCGGCCAGCCGGTCGTAGCCGGGGAAGGCCGAGGCGAAGATCACGCCGGTCTCGTCGCGCAGGGCCTCGGGCAGCATCCAGCGCTCGGGCAGGAAGGTGCCCTTGCTGGTCTTCTTGTAGGTCTGCACCAGGGGCAGGCCCGCCTCGCGCTGGGCGGCGAGGCCGGCGGCGATCGCCAGCTGTGTGGTGATGTCCAGGGCCTCGACC
>DAOLDO010000050.1:0-15208 GCA_035327325.1 Chloroflexaceae bacterium
CCGGGCCGGCACCACCTTCGACGGCCTGACCGAGGCCTGCGAGCGCATCGTGCCGGTGCGGCGCGCCCGCGGCCTGGACATGGCGGCGCAGGCCGAGCTGGCCGCGGCGCCGTACGACCTGGCGCACCTCGAGGGGGCCGCGGCCCTCATGGTTGACGCCCCCCTGCCCCTGCCCACGGTGATTGACGCGGGCACCTGCGCGGCCATGCGCCGCGAGCGGGCGGCCCGCGAGGGCGGCCTCCTGCTGCGCCTCTCGCGGGCCGCCCAGGCCGCCAGGGCCCGCCGCTGCCAGCGGGCCGCCGCCGCCCACGGCGCCCGCATCCTCGTCGCCGCCCCCGACGACGCCTGGGCCTTCCGCGCCCTCGAGCCGGCGCCCCCCGAGGTGTACGTCGTGCCGAGCCCGGTTGACCTGGAGCACTTCGCCCCGCCCGCGGCCCTGCGCGAGCAGGCCGGCGTGCTGCTCGACCTGCGCGGCCTCGACCGGGCCGAGGCCGTCGCGGCCATGGGCCTGGCCCACGCCACCATGGCCCGCGTCTGGGCCCAGCGCGCCGACGCAAGGCTCACCGTGCTCGGCCGGGCGCCCTTCGGCGGCGCGGGGCGCCTGGCCGGCGACGGTCGCGTCACCTTCACCGGGGCGGCGAGCGACCCCCGCGGCCACCTCGCCGGCGCGACCCTCGCCCTGGCGCCTTTGCTGCCCGGCGCCGCGCCTGCCCACGCCCCCCTCGAGGCCATGGCCACGGCCACGCCCGTCGTCGTCGCGCCGGCCGTGGCCCACGAGCTGGGCGCCATCCCGGGGCACGAGGTCGTCGCGGCCGCCGGCGCAGCGGCCTGGGCCGACGCCATCCTCGGGCTGCTCGACGACCCGCCCTACCGCGGGCGCCTCGGGCGGGCCGGGCGGCGCCTGGTGGAGCTGCGCCACGGCCCCCGGGTCGTCACCGCGGCCCTCGAGAACGTCTACGCCGCCACCATCGGCTCGCCCATCGCCGAGTGGCGCATGGCCGTCGGGCTCGGGGCGCCCCGGCTCGACGAGGATGGGTGAGGCTCGCTGCCGCTCGCCCTGTCCGGAATCACCCTCGCGGCGAGCACGCCTCACCTCCGGCTGATGCTCCCCCGCAGCGTCTCGACCAGCTGGGGCGGGGCGATCACGATCGGCTCGGGCAGCTTGTGGATGCGCAGCAGGTCGGGCACGCTGACGGGGGCGCCGCTCAGGCCCACCACGGCCGCGCCGGCCGAGCGCAGCAGCGCGAAGCCGGCCGCCAGGTCCCACAGGTTGGCCCGGCCGATCAGGGCGCCGACCGAGCTGCCCCTGGCCACGTAGCAGCAGTCGGCGGCCACGCTGCTCAGGCTGCGCGTCTTGCCGCGGAATTCGATGCGGAACTGGCGGTGGGCGTAGGACGAGACGCCGATCCAGTCGTTGCTGTCAATCGTGGTGGCCTGGCTGACGGCGATCGGCCGGTCGTTGCGGTAGGCCGGCCCCTCGGCGTCGGCCCAGTAGCAGTCCTCCAGCATCGGCAGGAAGATCACGCCCATGTGGGGCTGGCCGCGGCGCAGCACGCCGACCGAGACGCACCAGGTGCCCAGGCCGGCCACGAAGGCCCCCGTGCCGTCGATCGGGTCGAGGCACCAGACGTACTCGCTGTCCATGTCGCCGACGCCCTGCTCCTCGCCGATCACGCCGTGGCCGGGGTAGCGGGCGGCGATGCGCTCGCGCAGCAGCTCCTCCACCTCCACGTCGGCCCTGGTCACCCAGCTCCGGTCCGCCTTGCGCTCGGCCGCCACGTTGTTGAAGTAGCCGCGGGCGTGGGCGCCGGCCTCGCGCACCCACGCCCGCACCTCGGCGATGTCGATCTCGCTCACACCAGTTCTCCTCAGGCCCGGCGAGACCGGGCGTACGAGCCGTCGCGCGCTGGCTTCCCCGACACGGGGCTATAATAGGCGGGCCGCATTTCGCATCTGAAGCAGAGGGAGCCACGATGGAGCGCCAGCAGATCAGCAGCGGGACCCCCTGGGAGGCCCTGGCCGGCTACGCTCGCGCCGTGCGGGTCGGCGGCGTGGTCTACGTCGCCGGGACCACCGCGGCCGACGCCGACGGGGCCGTCCAGCACGCGGGCGACGCCGCCGCCCAGACCCGCTACATCCTCCGCAAGATCGAGACCGCCCTCGCCGAGGCCGGCGCCACCCTGGCCGACGTCGTCCGCACCAGGATCTACGTGCGCGACATCGCCGACTGGGAGGCCGTGGCCCGCGCCCACGGCGAGCTGCTCGGCTCGGTGCGCCCCGCCTCGACCCTGGTCGGCGCGCCCATGATTGACCCGGCAATGCTGGTCGAGATCGAGGCCGAGGCGGTGATCATGGGCCAGTAGGCCCCGGGCGCCCGCCATCATAGCGCGGCCAGGGCGGGCGCCAGGTCGAGCGCCGCGGCGCCCGTGGGCGACAGCGGCGTCAGCGAGACGTAGCCGGCGCGCACCGCGCCGTCGTCGGTGTCGTCGGCGAACTGGGGCAGCCGCTCGCGGTTGAAGCGCATGGTCAGCCGGCGTCGCCCCTCGCCGTCGGCCGCCTCCTCGAGGGCGGCGTCAACCACGTCGCCGTAGAAGAAGCTCGACAGGCGCGTCTGCCGGAAGCCGCGCACCTCGTCGAGCTCGTGGATATGGGGGACGTTCACGTTCAGCACCACGGGCCCGCGGCCGCGCAGCCCCTCCAGCAGGGGGAAGGTCCTCACGGCGGCCCAGGCGGCCGTGCCCCAGGGCATCGGCGCGTCGCCCACGAACATCTGCGACACCGCCAGGGCCGGCAGGCCCCACATCGCGCCAAGCATGGCCGCGCCCACGGTGCCGCTCAGCAGCACGTTGGTGCCACTGTTGAGCCCGCGGTTGATCCCCGAGACCACCACGTCGGGCCGCGGGCCAAGGCCGGCCAGCATGCCCGCCAGCACGCACCCCACCGGCGTGCCGTTGAAGGCGTAGGCCGCGATCCCCTCGTAGGCCGGCACCGGCGGCGCCGCCGCGCGCAGGGTCAGCTCGCGCTGGTACGGAAGGGCCATGCTGGTGCCGCTCTGCTCGACCTCGGGCGCCACCAGCAGCACCTCGCCCAGCCCCGCGTCGCGCAGGGCCCCCGCCAGGGCCCACACGCCCAGGCTCTCGATCCCGTCGTCGTTCACCACTAAGATCCGCATGGCTCCCCGCTCTGTTGGCTGTTGTTCCAGCTTGTATCATACCGCAGAGGCGTGAGGTGTGAGGTGGGAGGTGTGAGGTGGGAGGTGGGAGGTGGGAGGGGGGAGGTGGGAGGTGGGAGGTGGGAGGTGGGAGGTGGGAATGTTCCGCGACCGTGATCGTGGCGGAGTCACACCTCCCACAGCAGGGTCGCAAGACGAGGCGAAGCCTCTGCGCAGCGAGCGCCTCACACCTCACCCGGCGAGCGCAGCGAGCGTCACTCCCGAGCGAGCACAGCGAGCGACCCGAGCAGCAGCGCCGCTCCCACGAGGCTGAGGGGCCCGAGCCGCTCGCCGAGCAGGGCCCAGGCCAGCAGGGCGCCCGTCAGGGGCTCCAGCAGGGTCACCAGGGTCGCCACCGCGGCGGTGGTGCGGCGCATGCCGCGCAGGAAGAGGATGTAGGCCAGGGCCGTCGGCACCAGCCCCATGTAGAGCAGCAGCCCCCAGCTCAGCGGCGCGTACGCGCTCACCAGCCCGCCCGGCAGGGCCACCGCCAGCAGCAGCAGCGCCCCGACCCCGAAGGCGACCGCGTTGACCTGCAGGGGCCGCGCCTCGGCGCTCAGCAGGCGCCCGCAGATCGTGATCGCCGCGTAGCCCCCCGCCGAGGCCAGGGCCAGCAGCACCCCGACGAGCAGCGCGCCCCCCTCGGCGCCGGCGGGCGCCACGCCCACCAGCAGCCCCGTGCCCGCCAGGGCGCCCACCAGGGCCAGCAACACCGCGCGCGTGACCCGCTCGCGCAGCAGCGCCGCGCCGAGTAGCGCCGCGATCACCGGCGCGGTGCACAGGGTCACCAGCACGGCGACCGTCACCCCGGTGTAGCTGATCGCCGAGAAGTAGGCCACCTGGTAGCCCGCCATCAGCGCCCCCAGCATGGCCGCCACGGCGGCGTCGCGGCCGCGCAGCCGCCAGGCGTCGCGGCGGTAGGCCAGCGCGCAGGCCAGCAGCAGGGCCGGCGCGGCCAGGGCCAGCCGGAAGAAGCCGATCGACAGGGCGTTGGTCGCGCTCAGCTGGTAGAGGGCCTGGGTGGTGACGCCGACCGTGCCCCAAAGCAGGGCGGCGCCCGCGATCAGGCCGAGCCCGCCGCGCGTGGCGCGGGCCGTGTGAAGCGTGCTCACGGAGAGACCTATCCTTTCCTCACCTTGTGCGGCTGTCCGTCGCGGCGGTGAGGGCGGGATGGGCACAGCGGGGCTGGCGCGGCTCAGCGCGCCGGAGGGGGAGCTGCCATCCCGCCCTAGTGGGCGCGGACGGCCGGCGGGGGGAGGACGCCGTGAAAAAAGCGCGGCATGGGGGGCTCCGTCGTAGCGGGCGGGCGCATCCGGCGCGCCCGCCGCCGAGAGTGTACCACGGCTCGCCCGGCCCCGTGATGGGGCTTCGGGCGGAGACGGAGGCGCGCCAGGAGGGCCGGCGCGCCCCGTGAGCGGAGCCGGCCCTCAGCCTTCAGCCCTCAGCCTTCCCCTCACGCCCCGTGGGCGATCGCGGCCTCGACCAGGTCGAGGGTCACCTCGGCGGAGCCGCGGGCCCGCGCCGCCTGCTCGGCGGCCAGGCGCAGCGAGCGGCTCGCGCTGATGCGGGCCAGGAAGGGCACGCCCTCGATCGCCGCGCTCAGCCGCTCGGCCGCCTCGCTCGTCCAGGGCATCGTCGTCGCCGAGGACTCGGCGGGGGGTGCGCCGGCCTGCCCGCCCTGGGCGCCCTGGGGCGGGCCGCCGGGGCCGCCCGACGCCGGCTTCACCAGCTCGACCGGCAGGAAGTTGAAGACCATGTCGTAAAAACGGTTCACCAGCTCCTGCATGACGTTGGCCGCGCCCGCGTAGCCCATAAACGGCGTGCCGGTCGTGCGGCGCACCACGGGGCCGGGGAAGGTCGCCGGGATGAAGTGGCTGGCGCGGGCGCTGGCCTCGGCCAGGTAGATCTTCTCGTTGATGCTGCCGAAGATGAAGGCCGGCGCCCTGGCGTGCAGCCGCTTACGGATCTCGATATTGTCGGGCTCGTCGTCGCGCCTGGGGCGGCCCGAGCTCCACGCGATCGGCATGCCCAGCTCCTCGCCGAGGAACTGGCGCAGCCCCTCGACATAGCTGCGCCCGGCGACGATCGCGCAGTCCACCGTGGCGAACCAGTCGCTCTGCGGGCCCCGCCAGAGGTCCCACACGGGCTGGAGCGTGCCGCGCTTCTCGGCGGCGATGAAGGACTCGACCCGCTCCTCGGGGGCGCCGATCAGGCGGCCCAGCTCGCGCAGGAAGGCCGTGGTGCCGAAGACGCCGAAGGGCGCGAAGAGGTGGGGCCGCCCCAGCTCGCGGGCCAGGGGCTCGCCGAACTCGCGGTACATCACCACGCTCGCGGCGGCCTCCGCCAGGCGCGGCGTCGCGGCGATGCTGCCGTGGTACGGGTAGACCAGGTTGACCTCGCCGCCGATGCCCTCGATCAGGCGCCTGAGCTCGTGCAGGTCGGCGGGCGCGTTGAAGCAGCCCAGGGAGGGGCCGATGATGTTGACCAGGTTCGGCGCCTTCGGGGGCGCGCCGGGCTCGACGAACGGCCGGCCGTACTGCTCCCAGGCGAAGAGCAGGGCCCGGTCGCGGCCCACCCACTCGTCCTGCTCGAGGGACTGGCTCCAGAAGAAGCGGGCCTCGGGGTCGAGCTGGGCCACCAGGCGCCCGTGGTCGGCGCTGATCATCTCGCTCTCGGCGGTCGAGAGGACGATCAGGCGCTTGCCGTCGAGGAAGCCGAGGCTGCGCAGGTCGTCAATCGTGCGGATCAGCGCCTTGGCCGTGCCCTGGATCACGTCCTCCTCGCGGATCGAGGTGGGGGTCAGGTTGGCCATGTGGGGCAGGGCGTCGGTGTAGTCGGTGACGGCCATGCCCAGCAGGTTGTAGCAGCCGATCGGCGCGTCGCAGACGATGTGCACGTCGGGGAAGCAGCCGAAGACCCACGAGGCGCCCCAGTAACTGCTGGTGTCGGAGATATCTCTGATCAGCTGGATGGACATACAGGCTCCGCCTGGAAGGGGTACGAAGGGGAACCTGGCTCCCCTTCACCCCTGCTACGCACTAAAGAAATCCACCATGCGCTCGTAGAGCGGGCGCCGGTTGAGCAGGTCGCGCACGAAGCTGAGCGAGGCGATCATGCCGCCGGCGAGGAAGAGGGGGCGCACGCTGAGGATGTTGGTGTAGTAGACCGAGGGGATGCCGAGCTCCTTGGCGTGGGCCGCCAGGGTGGTCGTGCCGATCACCAGGTCGAAGCGCCAGTGCTCCATGGCCGCCTTGTCGTCCTCGATCGCCTTGCGGTAGACCACCGCCTCGGTGCCGCGGGCCTTGAGCCAGGCCTCGTCGGCGGCGGTGAGCATGCTCTGGCCGATGCTGGTGCTGACGTAGGGCACATGGGCCCCCCCCTCGACCAGCAGGCGCGCGTAGAGCATCTCGTTGCCCTCGTAGCCCGAGACCATGATCGTCGCGCCCTTGAGGGGCTGGCCGGCCAGGAAGCCGCGGGCCGTGGCCTCCTCCTCCTGGGCCACCCGCTCGACCGCCTCGTCGTCGAGCTCCAGGGCCGCGCCCACCGCCCTGAGCCAGGCGGCACTGCCGTCGGCCCCGATCGGCGCCCCCGAGACCACGCCGACGCCCCGCTCGCGCAGCACGCCCACCGTCTCGCGGTAGAAGGGGTGCACGGCGGCCACGGCGGCGGCGCGCCCGGCGAGCTTCAGCTCGTCTACGTGGCGGCCGGGCAGCGTGGTCATCAGGCGGCCGCCCATCTTGCGCAGCACCCCGTCAATCAGCACAGGGTCGGCCGGGAAGACCTCGCCAAGCAGGGCCAGGGCCCCGGGCTCGTGCTCGTCGCTCTGGTCCACAAAGCGGCGCATCACCGCGGCCAGGGCGATGTCCTTGGCCTCGGGGTGCGAGTGGATGGCGTAGGCCGGCACGCGCACCAGCACCACCGGCTTGCCGTCCACCTCGGTGGGCAGCAGCTCCTCGGCCAGGCCGGCCGTCTCGGCGACGCAGAGCGAGATCACCGGGATGACCGAGACGTTCTGCTCCTTGGCGGCCTCGGCGATGGCGGCCGACGCGGCCTCCTGCACCTTGCCGCTCGAGAGCTCGGCTGTGCCGAGAGCGGGGGCTACGATGCTCTTGCGGGCGGCGTAGAAGTGGGTCACAAAGGTGAGCCCGTAGAGGCAGCCCGTGTCGGTGACCATCGCGGGCTGGGCGCCCTCGATGCGCGCCAGCACGCGCAGGGCCCCGAAGGCGGGGCACATCGTCTGGGGGTGGAGCTTGCACGCGCCCGCCTTGAACGGCTCGGGCGCGGCTTCGCCCCCCGCCGGGGTCAGGGGGATGATCTCAGCCATGGGTTGGGCCTTTCCGCTGGGTAGATGGTCGCTATTATACGACATCCCCGTGTCGTTTCTGGCAACTTTCGTCACTCGAAACTTGCGAAAGGGGTGGGCGAAAGGCGTGCGCGCCCCGGCCCGCACGCAAAGAGGGCGACGGCGCGGCCGTCGCCCCCTCGCGCCCCGCCGGCCCGCCCCGCTCACTCGGCCGTGGCGGCGCTCTCCCCGCCGTCCGGCGCGGCGGTCGGCGACCGCGCCAGGACGAACCGCTCGAAGATGGGCTCGCCCGGCTGAGGCGGCGCTGTCTTGTCTACGACCAGCTTGGACTTTGAGGGCAGCAGCGGGGCCACTGCGTAGGCCCCCCCCGAGGCCATATAGGTGGGCAATGGCTCCAGCTTCCCGTTGTTGATGCGGCAAATGCACGCCGTGTCCAGAGCCTCGTCGGCCGGGTAGGTGTTGACGATCAGGAGGGTGGGCGTGAAGGACGTGAGCAGCGGCGCGTTGGTGGCGACGCTGAAGACCGGGCTGAGGGCCGCCGTCCCTTCCGGAAGGGGGGCGCCCCGCAGAAGAGTGGTCACCACCCTGTAGCCGTCGGTGTCGAGGCCAGGGTCTTGCACGTCGCAGAGCAGCAGCGCCTCGCCGCTGGAGGCCCCTGCGGCGATGGGGTCCGAGACGAGGTTGGGGGCGGTCTTGGGCGGCCCCCCCTGCGAGAAGTCGCTGATCAGCATGGGCGCCGCGTCCAGCCCCTCGCCCGACGGCGGGCGGCCCAGGTGCAACACGTAGCCGTCGAGCGAGGGGAGCTGGTAGCCCTGGTCGGCTGTGGTGTCGGCCTGGCGCCGCATGCCGTCAATCCCGAAAACCGCGACGGTCGCGCCCTCGCGCCCCGCGCCCCCCGCGAGCCGCACGCGGGCGCGCGTCTTGCCGCCATGCTCGGGCGACAGGGGCAAGATGTCGGCGGGGGCAGGCCGGCCGTCTGCTTCCCCTCCCTCTCCATGCCCCAGGGCTGCGAGCCGCCGCCAGCCCAGATTGCCCAGCCGCGTCTTCAGCCACTCAGCGGACACGGCGGCCGCGCTCGCCTCCTCGCCACGGGGCAGACCTTGCAGCTGATCCCACTGCCACTCGATCAGCCGGCCGTCGTCCAGCTTGTCCAGGCGCCGGGACCACACCGCGTAGCGCCGGCCGTCGCCCCCGGCGAGGATCAGCGTGTCGCCAGGTTCGGCGCCGAGCAGCATGAAGCCGCGCTCGGGCGCGCGGGCGTCGAGCTCGCCCTGGTAGCTGAGCCGCCGCGGCTCGCCGCCCTCGAAGCGCACCACGAAAACTTCCCAACGACCGGAAGGTATCGTATCATTGTCGAGCGACACCTGAGGGAGCGCCGCGTCGTCCGTCTCGGCGGGCTGAGGGGCAAAGGGAATCACCACGGCGTGTTCGGTGTGGCGCAGTTCGCCCGTGGCGAGGGCTCCCGCGCGCCGGAAGTGCGGGAGGGGCAGCGGCAGGTTGCCTGGCCCGCTCCACGGCTGCTGAAGCCGGTCGTTCAGCCCTCTGTAGCGCTTCCCGATCACGTCGCGCAGCACCGCATCCTTGGCGCCGCCCGTCGGCAACGGGTTCTCAAGCTCGCTGTTCCCCTGCACCGAGGCCATGATGGACTCGCTCTTGACGCGCCGCTCCGGAAGGACCACCCGCTGCGTGGCCGCTTTCGTCCCATTGGCGCCGGCGCGCAGGCGGTTGCCGTCCTCGAACAGCTGCGCGGCCCGCATATATGCGTCTTTCAACCCGAGCGCATAGTGGGCCCACTCGTGCACCAGCGCCCTGTAGCCCTCGGGCTCGTCCCACTCGACGGTCATGTGGCGGTCGCGCACCCACAGGCCGCGGCCCACACGGATCGGGGTGTATTTGGTGGGCTCGAGCAGGCCGCTCACCCAGGCCCGCGGCAGGTAGCGATTCGACGCCAGCACCTGGATGTCCGCGCACTCGAGCCAGTCCGGCCCCGCCAGGATGACCTGCCCGAAGGCCATGCCGCCGTTGGTCACGTCGTAGAGGTAGTCGGAGGCTCGCCGGAAGGCCCACTGCATACGGCGCAGCCGCTGTGGCGACGGCAGCCACTCGAAGGCGACGATGACATTGAAGAGGTACAGCCGCTCAACATGCTCCTCGGGTGTGGCGGCCGGCGCGCGCGCCAGCAGCTCGAGCAGGCCCTCGGCCCCGCGCGCCTGTGCCGCGACGGCTCGCGGCGGCGCGTTGCCCAGCGGCGACCACGTCTCGCCAGGCTGCTCGCGCTCGTGGTCGTTGTCCACCCAGAGGCGGCGCACCGCGTACTCGCGGCAGGCGATGCTCAGATCCTGCTCAAAGAGCGGGCTGGCCGCGGCGGGATCGCGCGGCAGGGCGCGGTTGCCGATCGCCGCCATCTGCGCGGTGTGGCGGGCGTGCCGGTGGGGCGACTCGACGATCTCCTCAAGGGCAATCGTCGGCTCGTTCGACGCGAGGTAGCTGGTTGTCCCGTCGTCGTTGAAGATGGAGGCTGCCGGCGGATTAAACACAATGCGCCTTGGGGTCATCAGAAACCTCCCTTGCAACAGCGGTCGGCGTGCCATCTGGCTTGGGTGGACGGGCGCGCTTTTCGCGGGCCTTCCGAATCGCTCCGACACCGCCAGAAGCATGTCTCGGCCACGATGAGAGCGCCGCATGGAGACCTATCTGGACGATGATGCGCTGAGCGTCGTGGCCCTCCTTGCATGGTTCGACGGGGCGACCCTCGCCGCGCTGCTGCCCTCTGGCGCGGCCGACGCCCTCCTGCGCGGCAACGCCGTGAGCGCTGTCGCGGGGCGCCCCGGGGCGTTCGCGCTACGCGATGAGGCCCGCCAGGCGGCCCGGCGCCGCCTGCAAAGCGCCGGCAGCCGGGCCGAGAAGGCGCTGCGCAGGCATGTCTTCGACCGCCTGCTGCCGTTGATGGCCGACGGCAACGCCGACGCCGAGATCCACTGCTTCGACCAGCTGGCCCACCTGTTCAGGCTGCACGTCCTGCGCCTCGAGTGGCAGGAGATCAGCGCGCTGGCCGCCAGGGCGGCGGCTGCGGGGCCGCGCCAGGAGCGCCACAGGCGGCGCCTTACCCTTTATCTGGCGACGGTCGCCGGCCGCAACGGCGACTACGACCGCGCCGAGCAGCTGCTGCAGCAGCTCCTGTCGGCCGACGGCCTCGAGCCTCAGGTGCGCCTCGACGCCACCCTGGTGCTTGGACAGATGTTGCGCAACCGCACGCTCTACGACCAGGCCCTGGCCACGTACGCCGAGCTCGGTCGCCTGGGGCGCGCGTTCGGCGCCGAGGTCTACGTCGGCATCTCGAGCTTTAATCAGTCCTCGGTCTACAACGAGCTCGAGCAGTACGAGCAGGCCCTCGAGCTGGCCGTCGAGAGCCTGCGGATCTTCGAGGCCAGTGGCGACGAGGAGCGGGCCGCTTACGCCGCCTACAGCATCGGCCTGAATGCAATGTACCTCGGCCGCTGGCAGCTGGCCCGCGACCAGTACGCTGTGGCCATTGCCGCCTGTGAGCGGCTCGACATGGAGGCGCCCCTGGCGGCCTGCTACTGGGGCCAGGGGTTCCTCTCGCTGCTGCTCGGCGACGCCCCCACCAGCGAGGCCGCCTACCGCAAGGCCATCGCCAGCAGCACGGCCCCTGGCCGGGGCGAGCCGCTGGCCGCGCTGGACGCCTGGGGCGAGCTCGGGTTTCTCTACTTCACCCTGGGCCGCTACGACGAGGCCCTGACCTGTTATGGCGAGGGCGACGCCCTGGCCGCCCGCATGCGGCACGAGCATCGCCTGGGCAACCACCACTACCTCCGCGGGCGCGCCCTTCAGGCCCTGGGCCGCGACGACGAGGCCGCCGCGGCCTACGGGGCGGCGATGCGGGCCGTGGAGGCCCTGCGCGGCGCCCACCAGCAGGAGGAGGTCAAGATTGACGTGCTCGGCACCGCCCAGCAGGTCTACGAGGCGGCCGCCCTCCACTGCCTGGCCCGCGGCCAGGGCGCCGAGGCGTTCGCCGCGGTCGAGCAAGCCTGCTCGCGCGCCTTCCTCGACAGCCTGGCCGCCAGGGCCCCCGAGCTGTTCGCCGCCTTCGACCGGCCCACCGTCGCCCTCGCCGAGGTCCAGGCCGCCCTGCCGCCCGACGCCCTGCTGCTCGAGTACTACACCACGGGCGTCCTGCCCGCCGGCGAGCACTTCTACCACAGCCTCGCCGCCAAGAACAGGACGCTGCTCGAGCACTTGCTCCTGCCCGCGACGATCGTACTCTTCGCGATCACGCGGGACGGCTTCGCCGCCCACCGCCTCGCCCTCGACCCGAACAAGCTGCGCCCGAAGGCGGGCGACCCGCGGCCGGGGCGCCACCTCGTGCGCGAGCGGCTCCTCGCCTCGCTCTACGAGCAGCTCCTCGGACCCGTCGAGGGCCTGCTGGCCGGCCGCCGCAGCCTGTTCATCGTGCCCCACGGCCCCCTCCACTATGTGCCGTTCATGGCCCTGCGCTCGTCCGCCGGCCGGCACCTCGTGGCCGCCGGCGGCCCCGCCGTCGCCATCGCCCCGAGCGCCACCGTCCTCGTCCGCAACTGCCTTGGCCGCGCCCCCGCGCCCGGCGCCGCCGCCGCCCTCGCCGTCGGCGTGAACGGCGTGGGCGAGGCCGCGCTGCGCTTCGCCGAGCCCGAGGCCCGCCTCGTCGCCCGCGCCCTCGGCGGCCGCGCCCTCACGGGGCAGGCCGCCCGCGCCGAGGCCCTCGCCGCCGCCGGGCGGCTCACCACCCTCCACATCGCCGGCCACGCCGCCTTCACCCCGGACGACCCCCTCGCCTCTTACCTGGCCCTCGCCGGGGGCGACAGGCTCACCGCCAGGGCGATCATGGGCAGCGCGGGGCTGGGCGCCGACCTGGTCGTGCTCAGCGCATGCACCGGCGGCCTCAGCCACGTCGTCCCCGGCGACGAGCTGCTCGGCCTCCAGCGGGCCTGGCTCTACGCCGGGGCCGCCGCCGTCGTCTGCGCCCTCTGGGAGGCGCCGGACCTCGTCACGCTCCTGGTGATGGAGCGCTTCTACGCCGCCCTGGCCGCGGGGAGCCCGCCGGGGGCGGCCCTGCGCGACGCCGTGGTGGCCGTGCGCGCGCTCACGGGCCGCGAGCTTGAGCGGACCTTCGCGCGCTGGCGGGCCGCGGAGCCTGAGCTCGGCGCGCCGGGCGCCCTGCCGGCCATCCCGCCCGAGCTGGCCGAGACGGCGCTCTACGCCGACCCGATCTACTGGGCGCCGTTTATGCTGATCGGCCGGCCCTGACCCCGAGGTGCAGGCCCTCGAGGGCCGGCCGTGGGATGCCCCTGAACATCGCCGCGCCCACGTCGTCGGTTACGGCGCTCCAGGCGCCCGCCCCGGGCGCCGCGGCCATCACCTCGACCCCCGCCATGTCGAAGGCGTCGCGCTCGGCCAGATCCACCGACACGCGCAGGGCGAGGCTCCCGCCCTGGTCGAAGACCTCGATCCGCAGCTCGGGCGCGCCCTCGGCGCTCGGCGGGACGCGCAGATCGTAGAGCAGGTCGTCGGCGCGGGCCGCGCCCACCAGGAGCGAGGGCCGCCCGGTGGCGAGCAGGCCCCGCGTGAGCACGACCAGCCACTGGCCGGCCTCGTCGAGGCGCCAGGCCCACAGAGGGCCGCCCTGCTCGGGCTCGGCCGGGCGCAGGCCCGTCAGGTCCGGCTCGGGGTAGTGCTCCGGCAGGGGCTCCTCCCCGTCGTAGGTGGCCGCCGTCAGGGCGAGCAGCTCGTTGAGCTCGGCCTGGCAGTCGGCGCAGCGCTCCAGGTGGGCCGCCACCTGCGGGTAGAGCGTCGCCGGCGCGCGGCCCTCGAGGGTCGCGGCCACGTAGGCACCCAGCAGATCGGCCACATCCTGGTGCGAGAGAGGGGTGGACTGTGATGATGAATGTGGCAGCTCGCCGCCCATAGACTATCCTTTCTGGCAGTGTAGGGCGGCGGCCGTACGCATCCTTGCAGTTGCGCGCAGGGTCACAAATCACGCTCCCAGTACTGGCGCCAGCCGGGCGCGCTGCGCAGGCGGGTCAGCCCGCGCGAGCGGAGGACATGGACACTGGGCACCGAGACGCCAAGCTCGCGGCTGATGCGCTCGTCGTCGAGCCCGGCGAGGTATTTCAGTCGCACGGCGTCAATCTGCTTGCGGGCCCGCGGGTTGCTGACGATGTAGCGGGCGAGGAAGCGGTGCAGGGCGCCCCGCTGCTCGCGGGCGACCGCCTCGCCCTCGATGTCGGTCGAGTCGGCGATGGTGTCGCCGAGGGTCAGCCCCTCGTCGCCGACCTCGCGCTCGAGCGAGGTGGCGCGGCCCTCGCGGCGACGCAGGGTGCGGGCGGCCCCCATCAGGTACCTGAAGGCGAAGGGGATGAAGGCCCGGGGCTCGTGGCACGCGCCGAAGCGGGCGATCACCTCGACCAGGGCCAGCTGGGTGGCGTCGGCGCACACGTCGGGGTAGCTCTTCCAGGCCCGCTCGTAGAGCATACGGAACAGCTCGCCGTAGGCCTGCTCGCGCCGCTCGGCGCCCTCTGCCCCCGCGCACGCGAGGTAGAGGGCGCTGTTGTAGACCCCGTAGGCCGTGTACTGGAGGTCGGCGTCGCCGAGCTCAGCCTGGGCGGCCACAATCCGGCGGGCGAACTCGGCCTCCTCGATCAGCCGCCAGCCGTGGCGTGCGATCAGTCGCGCGGCTATCTCGGCGCAGCGCTGCTCGAGATCTGGGTCTGGTCTCGCCATGGGTTGTTCTCCCGCGATGTGCAGAGGCCAGGGCCCGGCGCCCGCTCGCCGGGCATTCCACGTCATAGTCGTGAGCCTGCCAGTCTACCTGGATGAACGAACTGTCATCTCACTTATGGGCTGTAGTAGACGAGGAAATCGCGGACAACGCTGCGCGGCTCGGGGCCCCGGCCCTGTGACGGCGGCGGGCCTGGGCCACGGGGACAGGAGGCGACCGATCTCGCCCTGGGCACGTCCGGCCCGCGCCGTACGGCCCCCGTGGCCGGCGAGACGGCTGCGCCCTTGCGATTTTTTGCTCCGGGCCCCGTTGAATGGCATTGTACCGTGTCTGAAGCCGCATGCAAGGGGGACCACAGATGGATTCCCCGCCGCCGGACGGCGCGCCGCGTGGCCCTGCGCGCGCCGTCCACGGGCGCCCGGGCGCCCGCGGTTTGGGCGGCGTGTTATACTGAGGCGACCGCTACCTAGTGCAGATCACGGCGACCACTTCGGGCATGCTCGGCGAGCCAGTGGCGTCCGGACGCGATCTGCGCGCGCTGCAATCACACAGCTGCAATCGCACTAGTGCCAGGGGAGACCGTCTTGAGCTCCGAGCCGTCAGCGCTGCTCGAGGCCGCCCACGCGATCATCAGCGAGCAGATCGCGCGCCTGCGCGCCCTCCACCACGAGGCCCAGCAGCGCCTCGCGGGCCTCGAGGGACAGCTGCGCGCCGCCGAGCGGCAGCTCGACGAGGTGGCCACCCAGCGCCGCTTCGCCGCCGAACGGGGCCTGCCCACGGCGACCCTGGCCGAGCGCGAGCGCCAGGCCCGCGTCGCCCGCGAGGCCCGCGCCCGCGAGCACGCGGCCATGCGCCGGGCCATCCGGCAGCTCGACCAGCTCGTGCGCCAGATCGACATGAGCAGCGCCACCCTGACCGG
>DAOLDO010000051.1:0-15196 GCA_035327325.1 Chloroflexaceae bacterium
GGCCTCGACATGACCGACGCGATGCTTGAGGTGGCCCGCCGCAACGCCGAGAAGGCGGGCGCGAGCAACGTCGCCTTCCTCAAGGGCGACATCGAGTCGATCCCGCTGCCCGACCAGTCCATCGACGTCATCATCAGCAACTGCGTGATCAACCTCGCCCCCGACAAGGGCCAGGTGCTCAACGACGCCTTCCGCGTGCTCAAGCCCGGTGGCCGGCTCGCCGTCTCCGACATCGTCTTCGACGGCGACCTCAACGAGCTGCCGGTCAGCGAGGGCGAGCTGCGCGGCGCGCTGAGCTGGGCGGCCTGTTTCGCCGGCGCGCTGACGATGGCCGACTATCGCCGGCTGCTGGAGGCGGCCGGATTCGAACAGATCGGCCTGGAGGTGACCCGGCGCTACACACTGGCCGAGCTGCGCGCTGAGGGCTCCGAGCTGCTCAACGGCCTGCCCGCCGAGGCGGCCCAGGCGCTGGAAGGGCGCGTCACCAGCTGCGCGATCAGCGCTCGCCGGCCGGCCTGACATGATGGCGTGCCGCAGATTGCTCTGTCGCACGCCACTTCTGTAGCCCTTATATTGATGGTATTCGATGCATAGCCACCAGGAGTTGCGGTGATGGAGACGACCTTCGATACGCTGGTGATCGGCGCGGGCCAGGCAGGCCTCGCCACCGGCTACCAGCTTCAGCGGGCCGGCCAGCGCTTCGCCATCCTCGAGGCCAGCGACGAGCCAGGCGGCTCGTGGCCGCACTACTACGACAGCCTGCGCCTATTCTCGCCTGCGCGCTTCTCGTCGCTGCCGGGCATGGCCTTCCCCGGCGACCCCGAGCGCTACCCGGCCCGCGACGAGGTGATCGCCTACCTGCGCGGCTACGCCGCCCGCTTCCGGCTGCCCGTCATCACCGGTGCCCGCGTCCAGTCGGTCGAGCGCGACAGCAACGGCTTCCACGTCCGCACCGCCGACGGGCGCGGCTTCCGGGCCGCCAGCCTGATCGCCGCCACCGGCGCCTTCCACCGCCCGCACCTGCCCCGGCTCCCCGGCCAGGAGCAGTTCGGCGGCACGATCCGCCACTCCTTCGCCTACCGCCAACCGGAGCCCTTTGCCGGCCAGCGGGTGGTCGTGGTCGGCGGCGGGAACTCGGCGGTGCAGATCGCCGTTGAGCTCGCGCGCACGGCGCGGGTAAGCCTGGCCACCCGCGAGCCGGTGCGCTTCGTCACCCAGCGCCCCTACGGCCGCGACGTGCATTTCTGGTGGTCGCTGCTGCGCTTCGACACCAGCCCGCTGGAGAGCCCTCAGGCTCGGCTGTTCGCCCGCCTGGCCGCGGGCAAAGGGCCGCGGGTGCTCGACGCCGGGGTCTACCGGGCGGCCCTGGCCGCCGGCGCGCCCGATGTGCGCCCGATGTTCAGCAGCTTCACCGCGGGCGGCGTGGTCTGGGCGGACGGCGAGGAGGAGGCGGTGGATAGCGTGATCTTCGCCACCGGCTACCGGCCGAACCTGGACTACCTGGCCCCGCTCGGCGCCCTGGGCGGGGACGGCCAGCCGCTCCAGCATCACGGCGTCAGCAGCGCCGTGCCCGGCCTCGGCTTCGTCGGCCTGTCGAACCAGCGCAGCTTCGCCTCGGCGGCGCTGCGCGGTGTCGGCCCCGATGCGGCGGTGGTGGTGCGGGCACTGCGGCGCCAGGCTCAGCAGCCGCGGCTCTGGCCGTTCTGGCGCGCCGCCTGCTGCCCGGCCGGCAGCCAAGCCTGAGCTCTTGACGCGCCCCGTGCTGTTCGCCACACTGGCGCCTATCGATACAGGAGCGAAGTGATGTCGACCATTCAGATCGCCCCGGCCAACTCGGCCGACCTGCCCGCCGTTCTCGCGCTGCTCGCCGAGAGCGGCCTGCCCCCCGACGGCCTCGCCGAGCACTTCGGCGCGGCGCTCGTGGCCCGCGACGGCGAGCGCGTGGTCGGCAGCGCGGCGCTGGAGCTGTACGGCGAGGCCGGGCTGCTCCGCTCCGTCGCCATCGCCCCGGAGCTGCGCGGCCAGGGCCTCGGTCGCGAGCTCACCCTCGCCGCGCTGGAGCTCGCCCGGGCGCGTGGGGTCCACCAGCTCTACCTGCTCACCACGACGGCCGAGGGCTACTTCCCCGCCTTTGGCTTCGCGCCGGTCAGCCGCGCCGAGGTCGCCCCGGCCGTCCGCGCTTCCGCTGAGTTCACCGGGGCCTGCCCCGAGAGCGCCGCCGTCCTGGCCCTCTCGCTCTCACACTGAGCGCAATCGGCTGAAATCGTCTACTCCGCCGCCCACGCGGCGCCTGAAGGAGCCCCTCATGCTGAGCATCACGCCCGAGACGCCCGTCGCGATCATCGGGGCCGGCCCGGTCGGCCTGGCCGCCGCCGCCCACCTCGCCGAGTATGGCCTGCCGTTCGTCGTGCTGGAGGCCGGGCCGGAGGCCGGCCACAGCGTGCTGTCGTGGGGCCACGTCCAGCTGTTCTCGCCCTGGCACTACAGCCTCGACAAGGCCGCGCTGCGCCTGCTGGAGCCAGCCGGCTGGCAGGCACCTGACCCCGAGAGCTACCCGACCGGCCGGGCCCTGGTGGAGCGCTACCTGGCCCCGCTCGCCGCCCACCCGGCGATCGCGCCACACCTGCAGACCGGGCGGCGGGTGGCCGCGATCACCCGTGAGGGCGTCGACAAGCTGAGCAACGCCGGGCGCGAGCAGACCCCCTTCCTGCTGCACATCGAGCGGGCCGACGGCGGCGAGGAGCTGCTGCGCGCCGGCGCGGTGCTCGACGCCTCGGGCACCTACGGCACGCCCAACCCGCTGGGTGCGAATGGCCTGCCCGCCATCGGCGAGCGCGCCGCAGGGAGCCAGATCTTCTACGGCATCCCCGATGTGCTGGGCGCGCAGCGCGAGCGCTACGCCGGCAAGCGGGTGCTGGTGGCCGGCAGCGGCCACTCGGCCTTCAACGCCCTGCTGGAACTGGCCAGCCTCGCCCAGGAGGCCTCGGGCACGCAGATCACCTGGGCGGTGCGGCGAGGCGGCGAGCGCATGGGCCAGGCCTACGGCGGCGGCGCCAACGACGCCCTGCCCGCCCGCGGCGAGCTCGGCCAGCGCATCCGCACGCTGGTCGATGCCGGCGTGGTCACCCTGGTCACCGGCTGGCGCAGCGACCGGGTCGAGCGGACGCCCGAGGGGCTGGTGGTCCACGCCGGCGCGCGGGCGCTGCCGCCGGTGGACGAGATCGTGGTCGCCACCGGCCTGCGCCCCAACCTGGGCATGCTCGCGGAGCTGCGGCTCGGCCTCGACCCGACCGTGGAGGCGCCCACAGCGCTGGCCCCGCTGATCGACCCCAATGTCCACAGCTGCGGCACGGTGCGGCCCCACGGGGTGGACGAGCTGAGCCACCCGGAGCCGGGCTTCTACATCGTCGGCATGAAGAGCTACGGCCGGGCGCCGACCTTCCTGCTGCTCACCGGCTACGAGCAGGCCCGCTCGGTCGTGGCGGGGCTGGCCGGCGACTGGGAGGCCGCCCGCCGCGTGGAGCTGGAGCTGCCCGAGACGGGCGTCTGCTCTGGCCCGGTGGCGGCCGGCGGCGCCAGCACGGCCTCCAGCTGCTGCGGCGCGGCGGAGCCGGCCTTCATCGAGATCGCGCCCCGGGCCAGCCTCATCGAGCTCGCGCCGAGGGGCAGCGCCATCGCGGTGGCCCCGGTAACCGCGGCCGTCTCCAGCTGCTGTTCAGTGGATGCCCAGTCGAGCTGCTGTGAGCCGGAGGCCAAGGCGGACTGCTGCGGCACAGCGGCGGTCGATACCGCAGCGACGGGCGAACTGGTGGCGCTCGCGACAGCGGGCTCGAGCTGCGGCTGCCAGTAGCCGCCTTTGGGCGTAGCGCGGCATTGACGCCGTGCTACGCCCGTCACGAGCAAACACCATGATCATCCAGCACCCGGATGGCAGCTACGAGTGTTGCCCGCTCACCCCGGCGCTCGCCCGCTGGGCGCACGCGCTGGCCCGGGGAGCTCAGCGCCTCCACGCTGCCCTGCGCATTCGTATCGGCAGTGATCAGGCAGCGGCAGGCTCCGGGCAAAGCTCCTGCTGCGTGGGAGGTTCCTGCTGATGCGGCCGGCCTGGCTGCGCCGCCCGGTCTACTATGGCTGGCCGATGCTGATCGGCGTCTCGACCGCGCAGGTCGTCTCCTGGGGCATCCTCTACTACGCCTTCAGCGTCTTCATCACGCCGATGGAGGCGGAGCTTGGCTGGCCGCGCGTCGCGCTCACCGGAGCCTACTCGCTCGCCCTGCTCTGCTCGGGGCTGAGCGCCGTCCCGGTGGGGCGCTGGCTCGACCGCCACGGCCCACGCGCCCTGATGTCCGTTGGCTCGCTCCTCGCCATGCTGCTGGTGGTGGCCTGGTCGCAGGTGCGCAGCCTGCCGGCCTTCTACCTGATCATGGCCGGCATCGGCGTGGTCTCGGCGGGCGTGCTCTACGAGCCGGCCTTCGCCATTATCACGGTCTGGTTCCGTCGTCAGCGCGGCCGCGCGCTCACCGTGCTGACCTTCTTCGGGGCGCTGGCGAGCTTCGTCTTCATCCCGTTGAGCGCCTGGCTGGAGACGGCGCTGGGCTGGCGCGGGGCCCTGCTGGCCCTGGCCGGCATCCTCGGGGCGCTCACCATCCCCATCCATGCCCTGCTGCTACGGCGCCGGCCGCAGGACCTGGGGTTGCAGCCGGACGGCGAGCCGGCGGCTGCTATGGCGGATGCCCACAGCCAGCCCCCGCCAGAGCGCAGCATCGCGGCGGCCCAGGCGCTCCGCGAGCCGCGCTTCTGGCTGCTCACCGTCGCCTTCGCGGCCAGCACCATCGCCGGGCTGACCATGGTCGTGAGCGTGATCCCGTACCTGATCGCGAGCGGACACACGCCCGGCTTTGCGGCGACCGTCGCTGGTCTCTATGGCTTGATGTCCTTGCTCGGGCGGCTGACCCTCGGGCAGCTCGGCGACCGCCTCGCGCGGCGCTGGCTGACGGCGGGGCTGCTCGGGATGCAGGGTCTTGGCCTGGTGGTGCTGCTGGTGGCGGGCACAACCGCGGGCGGGGCCCTGGTCTATGTGGCCCTGTTCGGGGCCGGCTCGGGCGTGCTGACGATCATGCGTGCGGCGCTGCTGGCGGAGCACTACGGCCCGGCAAACTACGGTACGATCAACGGGGCGCAGAACCTCGCCCTGACCGGCGCCCGCACCGTCGCCCCGGTTGGGGCCGGGCTGCTGGTGAGCGCCCTGGGCGGCTACGAGCCGCTGCTCTGGGGGCTCGTAGGGCTGCTCATCCTGGGGGCGGGGGCGGTGGCGGCCAGCGAGCCAGCCATCCAGTTGGCAGAGGCCACAGCAGATTAGACTGTGTGGCCAGGAATCATGTAGGGCCTCGGTCCGGCGCGCCGGGTCACAGTTGTCACCCACTGGCTGACGGTACAGCCTTCCCCTATCGGCCACAGCAAGCGGCCCAGGTGCGGACGGATGATCAGGGTCTCTACCCCTTCACAAAGCGAGTCTGTAGCAAAGCAATCAGAGGAGGCGTCGATGCGATTCGGACTGCTTGTTCAGATGACGGGTTCGCTTGGCTATGCCCAGCCGCTGGTGCGCCTGGCGCGTGAGGCGGAGGCGGCCGGCTGGGACGGCTTCTTCATCTGGGATGTCTTCGGGGGCGCCTCGGACCAGCCCACCGCGGTCGTCGACCCCTGGGTCGCCCTGACAGCTATCGCCGCGGCGACCGAGCGCATCCGCTTCGGGCCAATGGTGACCCCGCTGCCGCGGCGCAGGCCCTGGAAGCTGGCGCGTGAGGCGGCGTCCCTGGACCACCTCTCCGGCGGGCGGCTGATCCTGGGCGTCGGCATCGGAACACCGCCTGAGGAGTTCGCGCGCTTCGGCGAGGAGCCCGACCCGCGCATCCGCGCGGAGATGCTCGACGAGGGGCTGGAGGTGCTGACCGGATTGTGGAGCGGCGAGCCCTTCTCGTTTCAGGGCCGGCACTACCAGGTGAACGAGGCGACGCTGCTGCCGCGGCCCATCCAGCAGCCGCGCATCCCGATCTGGGTCGGCGGAACCTGGCCGCGCAAGCCGTCTTTTCGCCGGGCTGCCCGTTGGGATGGAGTCTTCCCAGGCGGCCTTCAGGGCAACCTCACCCTCGACGAGATCCGCGAGATGGTCGGCTTCATCCAGTCACAGCGTCCCTCGAGTGAGCCCTTCGACGTAATGGTCGGCGGCGATGTGCCCTTCGATGACCCGGACCGGGCTCGCGCCATCCTCGCGGAGTACGCTGCGGCCGGGGTGACCTGGTGGATGGAGGGTGTCGGAGAGTGGTGCGGCGATGTCGATGCAATGGCGACGTTCATCCGGGGCGGCCCGCCCGGACGATAACTGCTGCTTCAAGCGCAGAAAAAGCAGCGACTGCACTATGGGCGTGCTGACCCCTCCTGCTCACGGGAGATATCGTCGCGCCGGAGCAGGGTACCTTCAGCGCGAATGCGCCGCAGATCCTTTCTGACCCCCTGTGCTCCAACGTACACCTACCAGCAACTGGAAGGTCAAGCCCTGAAACTCGCCACCCGTAAGGAGAAGGTTTGCTGCGAGGAGGTGACTCGGCTGCTTTCAGGATGACATCTGTCATACACAAAACCACGATCGATGGCACTTCCTGGCGCTCAATCGCTCGCCTAAACTGTACTGGCATGACCATACAGGACACGCTGACCCACACCCACCACTGCCATTGTGCGTACAGCGGTCAAAACGCATGGAGTACACGATGGGCTACGACGAGCCGGGATTGCAGCCGCAAGAGCGTAATCAGCGCGCTGCCGTGCGCCTGGTGGCTCCCCTGAGCGCCCTCGACCACACACAGCTCGACCTGGTCGGTGGGAAGGCCGCGAATCTGGGCGAGCTCATCGGCGCCGGCTTTGCTGTACCTGATGGCTTCTGTGTGACCACCGCTGCCTACACCCTGATGAGCGCCGGCGTCGAGCCGTTGCTGACTGAGCTGGCACAGCTCCAGGGCGCCGCTGAGGATCAGCTCGCCGCGCTGGTCGTGACCATCCACGCCACCGTGCTCCAGGCGCCCGTCCCGGTCTCGGTCGCCACCGCGATCACGGCCGCCTACCAGGAGCTGGGCAGTGGCCAGGCCCTTCCGGTCGCGGTTCGCTCCTCCGCCACGGCTGAAGATCTGCCTGGCGGGAGCTTCGCCGGCCAGCACGAGACCGTGCTGCAGGTTGTCGGCGCCGAGGCGCTCCTGGCAGCGGTTCAGCGCTGCTGGGCATCGCTCTGGAGCGAGCGTGCGGTGCGCTACCGCGCCCACCGCGGCATTGATCCACGAACCGTCCGGCTTGCGGTGGTCGTCCAGCGGATGGTGGACGCCGAGGTGGCAGGAGTGCTCTTCACGGCCAACCCGCTCACCGGCAAGCGCCGCCAGGCCGTGCTCGACGCCAGCCCTGGCCTCGGCGAGGCGGTGGTCGCCGGCGCGGCCATGCCAGATCACTTCGTCATCGACACACCGGCCGGCGCTATCCGCGAGCGCCGTGTCGGCAGCAAGCAGCTCGAGATCCGGCCCGCGCCTGGCGGCGGCACCCGGCGAGTCGAGCGACCGCCACAACCGGCGGTATGCCTCTCGGATGCCCAGGTGCGCGCCCTCGCGGCGCTCGGTGCGCGGGTCGAGGCGCACTACCGCGCCCCACAGGACATCGAGTGGGCCATTGACGCCGAGGGGGCATACTGGCTGCTCCAGGCGCGGCCGATCACCACCCTGTTTCCGCTGCCTGCCGGCGCCCCACCGAGCGACGAAGAGCTCCATGTCTACCTCTGCTTCAGCGCCCAGCAGGGCAGCACAAGACCCTTGACGCCTCTGGGGAGCTCGGCGCTGCGCCGGCTCGCCTCGGCCATCACCGCCATGGCCGGCGTCGCGCCGCCCGACCCTGCTCATGGCCCTCGCTTCATCACCGAGGCGGCGTCGCGCCCCTTCTTCGACGTGACCACCGCGCTGCGCCACCCGGTCGGGCGCCAGATCCTCACTCACATGCTGGCCGATGCGGAGGTGCAGGCCGTCACCGGCTTCCAGCAGCTTGTCACCGACCCCCGGCTCTCGCTGCTGCCCTCCTCGCGACGTGCGTTCGCCCTGGCCGCCACCCGGCTCCTCGTCCGCTCACGCATGCCCTGGTATCTGCTTCAGGCGATGCTCGCGCCCGCCGCTGCGCGGGCTCGGGTCGCGCGCCTGGAGCGACGGCTCCGCGATACAGCGGTGGCCGAGGGGCAACTGAGCGCGGATGAGGCGCTCGCGTGCGTCGAGCGGCTCCTGGCGGCCACACCGGCCTTCCTGTTCCAGGTCTCCCCCGTGATGCTTGCAGGTATGCTCGCTTTTACCCTGGCTGGCAGACTGCTTGGTGACCTTGCGACCGAGGCGGAGCGCCAGGTGGTGCTGCAAGGCACGCCGGACAACCCGACCGTCGCGATGAACCAGGCGCTCTGGCGGCTCGCCCGGCAGGTGCAGGCCGACGCGACGGTCGCCCGGATGCTCCAGGAGACATCGCCCTCCCAGCTGAGTGCCTCCTACCACGAGGGCAGGCTCCCCGCCACGCTCCAGCGGGGACTCGCCGGCTTCCTGCAGCAGTACGGGCACCGTAGCATCGACGAGCTCGACCTTGGTGTGTCGCGCTGGGCCGAGGAGCCGAGCTATCTACTTGACACGCTCGCCCGATATCTTCAGCTCCGCGACCCGGAGCAGGCGCCCGACCGCCAGCTGCAGCGCGCGGCCACTGCGGGCGAGGCGATGGTCGAGGAGCTGACCCGCAGGGCCGCCAGGAACAACCCGCTACGCGGCCTGCTGGTCGGCCTCTGCCTGCGCCGCGCTCGTGCCCTGGGGGGCACACGCGAGCTGCCCCGGCACCTCCTGGCGCTGCTGCTGGCGCAGGCGCGGGCGCTTCTGCGGCCCGCGGGCGACGCGCTGGCCCAGAGCGGGCAGCTGGGGCGCGCCGACGAGATCGTGTTTCTCTCGCTGCCCGAGATCGCCGCCGGGCTGGCAGGCGCAGATATGCCCACCGCGCTCAGCGAGCGCCGCGCTCGCTACGCCGAGGAGCGCGGGCGGCATCGGGTGCCGCTGGTGCTGCTGTCCGATGGCACTGAGCCGGCCACCCCGACCCCGTCAGCTGGGTCGCACGGTCAGATCCTCAAGGGCACTGCGGCCGCTGCCGGGCGCGCGACCGGCCTGGCCCGTGTGCTGCATGACCCGCAGGGTGCGACCCTGCTGCCGGGCGAGATCCTGGTGGCGCCGGCGACCGACCCCGGCTGGACGCCGCTCTTCCTCACCGCCGGCGGCCTGGTGACGGAGCTCGGCGGGGTGATGGCCCACGGCGCTATCGTCGCCCGCGAGTACGGGCTCCCGGCGGTGGTGGGTGTCGCTGGCGCCACGACGCGGATCGCCACTGGCAGCCGCATCACGGTCGATGGGACGAGTGGAACGGTGGTGATTGAGGGCTCGGCCGTGGCTTGAGCGAGCGTGGGGGTGGTAGAATCCGATGGGCAACACGTGGCTGCGGCAGGCGAACACACCAGCATGAAACGAGCACGGGCCCGGGAGATTGGCACGCACGCAAGGCCGGCTGCACCCCCCGCCGGCGCGGAAGCAGCCGACGTCGTCGTGTCCAGCGGGATCTCCCGCCGGCTCTGGCGACTGTACGCCTCCTTCTGGCTGATCTGTTTGCTGTTTCCGCTCCTCGCGCTCGCGCAGCGGCCGCCCTCGCCCCCACAGCTGCTCCTGGCACTCGCCGGGCTCGCGAGCTTTGTCGTGAGCTACCTCTGGCTGCTCTGGCCGCACCCCGTACAAGCTGGGTCCAGGCCGCGAACGACGGTGGCGCTGGCGGCGCTCCTGTGCGGGCTAAACGCCGTCCTCGCCCTCGTGCTGAGCCTGGTCTATGGCGGCAGCTTCCTCTGGCTCTTCGTCGGCGTCAGCGCCATGGTCGGCGTCATGCTGCCGGTGCGGCCCGCCTTCGTAGCGGTGATGACCCTGACGCTGCTTACCCTTGGCGCCGGCGTGGCCCTCAGCGGCGGCTTCACGCGGGCCGACTGGCTGCACCTGCTCCCACTCGTGCTGCTCGTGCGCGGCCTCGGCCTGGACATGGCCGGGCTGGCGCGCCTGGCCCAGGCGCTCAGCGAGCTGCACGCCACCCGGCGCGAGCTGGTCCGCCTGGCGGTGGTCGAGGAGCGGCTGCGGCTGGCGCGCGACCTCCACGATCTGCTGGGGCACACCCTCTCGCTGATCACGCTGAAGAGCGAGCTCGCCGGCCGGCTGATCGCCGTCGAGCCTGCGCGGGCAGCCGAAGAGATGCGCGAGGTGGAGCGGGTGGCGCGACAAACCCTGCGCCAGGTGCGCGAGGCGGTGGCCGGCTACCGCCAGCCGAGCCTCAAGGGCGAGCTGGATGGAGCTCGGGAGTTGCTGGAGGCGGCCGGAATTGCGGGCGCAATCGAGGGCGAACCGCTCATGCTTCCGCCTGCGGCCGATGCTGCGCTTGGCTGGGCGGTGCGCGAGGGAGTGACCAACGTGATCCGGCATAGCCGCGCACGCCGCTGCGGTATCCGGGTCTGGAACGCAGATGGAGTGGCCCACGTCGAGGTGCTGGACGACGGAGCGGGAGGAGCGCTGCCAGACGAGGGCGGGGCGCTCACGCAGGCCGGCAGCGGGCTTATCGGGCTCGCCGAGCGGATGCGAGCCCAGGGGGGTGAGCTAGAGGCGGGGCCGCTCCAGGCAGGCGGCGGTGCTGGTTTCCGCCTGCACGTAGCGCTGCCGGTTCTGCGGCGCGGGGCGACCGCACAGGAGGCAGGCCGATGATCCGCGTGCTGCTGGCTGAGGACCAGGCGTTGGTGCGCGGCGCGCTGGCCGCGCTACTCAGCCTGGAAGCGGACATCACCGTGGTCGCCGAGGTAGGCAGGGGCGATGAGGTACTCCCGGCCGCCCTGGCCGCGCGCCCGGATGTGGCCCTGCTCGACATCGAGATGCCGGGGGGGGACGGGCTGAGCGCCGCCCAGCTCCTCCAGCAAAAGCTGCCGGCCTGCCGGGTGATCATGCTGACCACCTTCGGGCGCAGCGGCTACCTGCGCCGGGCGATGGCAAGCGGTGCGGTCGGCTTCCTGCTCAAGGATGCGCCGGCGAGCGTCCTGGCCGTCGCCATCAGACGCGTCGTGGCAGGCGAGCGGGTGGTGGACCCCGAGCTGGCGCTCGCGGCGCTCAGCGACGGCGACAGCCCGCTCACCAACCGGGAGCGCGAGGTGCTGGCCAGCGCCCGCGACGGCGCCAGCGTCACGGAGATTGCCGCTAGGCTGACGCTCTCTGAGGGCACGGTTCGTAACCACCTCTCCACCGCAATCCAGAAGCTGGGCGTGCACAATCGCAGCGAGGCGGCCCGCCTGGCCGAGCAGCGAGGCTGGTTGTAGCAAGCCTGACGGTGTGGCCTCGCTGCGCTCCTGTGTACACCCCTCCAGCCTCTGAAAGGTCAAGAGGCAGAGCGAGCCGGCCTGATTGACCAGATAGTTGCGACGCCGACCGCCACGCATTCTCAGGCGACCCCAGTGCAGTGGGTCGCCAGTGGCCAGGCATGTGGTTGAATCAGCCGCTCGCACGCCAGGTTGACAAGCGTTGAGCGTCTATTATATTATTATATAGTGATATGATGATATTTTGAGGAACCTATGCCGCTCGCCATCCCTGCTGATGTACTCGCGCTTCGGGGCAAGTTATTTCGCGGCTTTGCCGACCCCTCGCGCCTCACTATTCTGGAGGCACTGCGCGATGGGGAGCGCACCGTCGGCGAGATTGTCGAAGCGACGGGCTTAAGTCAGCCAAACGTTTCCAACCATCTCTCGTGCTTGCGTGAGTGCGGCTTAGTCACTTCCGCGCAGCAGGGGCGCTACGTGCGCTATCAGCTGAGCGATATCCGAGTGGCCGCGCTAATGGGCCTGGCCGATGAGTTGGTAGCTGAGGTGGCACGCGGCGTCTACGAGTGTACCCGCTACACCAGGGAGGCGCAGCGCGAAGATGGGACTGCGCAATGACAGAACGGCCACTCGAGCGGCTGACCTTCACGGTGCCGCAGATGGATTGTGCCGCCGAGGAACAGCTGGTGCGCATGAAGCTGGCTGACCTCGAAGGTGTGAAGCGCCTGGCCTTCGACCTCGCTGGACGTACCGTCGTCGTGATCCACAGTGGCGACGGCGCAGCCATCGAGCGGGCAATGCGTGACCTGAATCTGGGCGCGTCCCTGGCTGGCCGGGAGGGCGTCGACGATGATATCGTAGCGCTCGCCTCAAACGACGCGCAGCAGCGCAGGCTGCTGATCATCGTGCTGGTTATCAACGCCGGCCTGTTCGCGCTTGAACTGATCACCGGCTTTCTTGCGAACTCCATGGGCCTGGTGGCCGACAGTCTCGACATGCTGGCCGACGCCCTGGTGTATGGTCTGAGTCTCTACGCCGTGGGCAAGGCCGTCGCCAACAAGAAGCGCGTCGCGCGCATCAGCGGCTACTTCCAGCTGTCGCTGGCCGTCTTTGGCATAGTCGAAGTGCTGCGGCGTTTTCTGGGCGCGGGCGATGAGGCCAGCTTCACGCTCATGATCGGCATCTCGCTGATCGCCCTTCTTGGCAACGCGGCCTCGCTCGTCATCCTACGACGCACCCAGAGCCAGGACGCAAACATCAAGGCGAGCCAGATCTTCACCTCGAACGATGTGCTGGTGAATATCGGCGTGATTGTGGCTGGAGTTCTGGTCTTCGTAACCGGCTCTTCCATCCCAGACCTTGCCGTAGGGGCCATTGTGTTCGTCCTCGTGGCCTCTGGTGCGTTCCGGATTTTGCAACTTGCGAAGTGAGACGAGCCTTTACAGCCCAGGGCTCGTCGGGCCGTTATTCCGCTCCTTCTTCTCGATCTGGCACGCCTACACCTACATTGTGCTGCTCACCGCTGGGATGCAGTAAGGATCCGGGGGAAGAAGCGGCCGGTGCGGCGCATGTAGGCGCGGTACTCCTCGCCGAAGGTCTCGACCAGGCGGGCCTCCTCGCGCGGGGTGCGCCAGAGCAGCACGGCGAGCGGGATGAGCATCCCCACCCCGAGTGTCCACAGCGCGGTGAGCAGCGTGAGCGAGACGCAGAGCAGCAGGCCGGCGCTGTAGAGCGGGTGGCGCACCCAGCGGTAGGGGCCGTGGGTGATCAGCTGGTGGCCCGCCCGCGTGGCGTGACTGGGCGAGATGTTCGTGCCGATGCTGCTGAGCACCCAGGTGGCCAGCGGCACCGCGAGCGCCCCGCCCGCGGCGCCGAGCCAGCGCGCCCAGACCGGCAGATCGAGCCGCGCCCAGGCCACCCAGACCGGGTTGATCAGGTAGCCGAGCAGCGGCAGCAGGACCAGCAGGCTGAGCAGACGCAGCACCACCACAAGGCGTAGGCCGTTCTCGCCTTGCAGCGCGCCGCCCTCACGGTCGGCCCGGCGCCGAAACGTCGCGCTGATGCTCATTATTGTCACCAGGAGCGCCAGGGTCAGGCCACGGTAGACCAGCTCCTCGTTCATCGCGTTTCTCCTTATCGGTCGGTTTGCTCAGCGTAGACTCCAGCGAGGTAGGAAGCGACCGGTGCGCTCTTTGTAGCTCTGGTAGGTCGCGCCGAAGGTCGACAGCATCAGCGCCTCCTCGCGCCACACCCGCGTGGCGATGATCAGCGTCAGTGTCGCCAGCGGTACGCCGCCGACGAACCAGTTGGCGGTCAGGAGGAGCACGGCCAGCTCGAAGAGGAACAGCACGCTGTACATCGGGTGGCGCACCCAGCGGTAGGGCCCATCGGTCACCAGGCTGTGCTCGGCGCGCAGGTGCAGGGTGACATCGAAGTTGGCGCCGAGCGCCCGCTGCACCCAGACCATCAGGGCTACGCTGGCGAGGCCGAGGGCGAGCCCGAGCCCCCGCGCCCAGGCGGGCAGCGGGAAGGCGGCCCAGGCCAGCAGGCCCGGCCAGAGCATGTAGCCGCCGAGCGCGAGCATAAACGGCACGCCGACAAGCAGGCGGAGCGCTCGGTGCCCCCAGCCCTCGATGTAGCTCACCGCGCCGCGCACGCGCTTCGCCCGGCGGAAGTAATAGCCGCGGATGCCGAAGAAGCCCAGGAAGAGAACGACAAAGGCGAGGTGGAAGAGCCAGTCAATCATTGGTGCCCTCATCATATATTTAGGTTCACCTAAATCTACTGCTGAGAAAAAGGCGGCTGAGCCGGAACCCAGCCGCCCGAAACGAGTCTATGCAGCGACCAGCAGCGCCGTCGCGTACATGATCAGCACACCCGCCACCAGCCCGCCAAACGTCGCCGGCGAGAGCAGCGGCGCGTCCTCCTCGCGGCTCTGGCGCAGCACCAGCCGGCCCACCTCGTAGACCACCTGCGCGATAGCACCCGCGCCCAGGGCCAGGAACACCGCCGCCAGCAGCGCGTTGAAGACGAAGCCGCCGATCCAGACCCCCAGCACCGCCGGCAGCCCGGCCAGGGCCGCCAGCAGCACGAAGTGCCACCAGGCCGGCCGCTCACGGGCGATGGGCGCGGCGATGCCGATGCCCTCGGTGATGTTGTGCAGGGTGAAGCCGATCACGAGAAACGTCCCGAGGGCCGCCTCGCCGAGCGCGAAGGCCGCGCCGATCGCCAGCCCCTCGCCCAGGTTGTGCAGCCCGATCCCCAGCGCGATCCGGTACGACACCCCCAGCTTTGAGGCCTCGCGGCCCTTGCCCCGCGCGCCGACCGCGATCAGGGCGCCGAAGGCCAGCAGGGCCACCAGGAAGACCAGCGGCGCCCCGCCGAAGACGCCCGGCGTGGTCGCGATCAGCTCTAGCGCCTCGGCGATCGTATCGAAGAGCAGGAAGATCAGCAGGCCCACCGTCAGGCTCAGCACGGCCTGCATGCCCCCCCGGCCCAGCCGGCGCAGGAAGGGGTACCAGAGCAGGCCCAGTCCCACCGGGATGAAGCCCACGTAGATGCCCAGCAGGGCGTAGCGCCCGAAGGTCGCCGCGTCGGGCTGCGGGCTGCGCGTGGCCACCGCCACCTCGCCCGCAAAGGTCACGCCGTTGGAAGAGATCAGCACCACGTGATGCGGCTCGTCCTGCACCCACGGGTAGGGGATGCTGAGCGTCGCCCGGCCGAGGCGCGGGATCTCGGGACCAGGACTGATCGCAAAGTCCC
>DAOLDO010000052.1:0-15162 GCA_035327325.1 Chloroflexaceae bacterium
CAGGAAGCGCGGACTGCCGGCCAGCGCCCGCGCGATCGCGACCCGCTGCTGCTGCCCGCCGGAAAGCTGGTTGGAATGATGGTGCAGCCGGTCCGCCAGGCCGACCCGTTCGAGCATTTCCGCCGCGCGCCGCCGCCGCTCGCGCCGCGGCCAGGGCGGCGCCGCCACCCCCGCCGACGCCGGCGAGCTGCCGGCCGACGAGCCCGACTTCGAGGAGCCCGACTACACCCCGCCCGTTGACGACCAGGCCCCGGCCATGGCCGACGACGAGCTCGGCGCCCTCGACGCCCTCGAGGAGCCGGCCGAGCTCGACGCCCTGGGCGAGGAGCAGCTCCCCTTCGAGCTCGACGCCGCCGGCATGCCCGCCGACCTGCTCGCCGAGGAGGGCGCCCTGGAGGAGACGGCCGCCGCCCTGGGCCTGGTCGAGATCCCCGACCTGCCGGGCGACGAGCCCGACCAGGCGTGGGACGAGGCCGCCAGCGCCGTCGCCGCCCAGAGCGCCCCGCCCGCCGACGAGGCGTGGGACGACGCCGCCAGGGCCCTCGACACGGCGGAGACGCCCATCGTAGACACCGCGCCGATCACCCCCGAGGAGGCCCAGGCCGAGGCCGCGCCCCCCGAGCCCCTCGCCCCGCCCGCCGAGGGCGCCGTCGAGGGCGAGGAGGACGAGGAGGAGGTGATCGACCCGATCAACTTCGGCGATGAGGAGTGGGCGATCTTCACCACGATGATGCGCGGCTTCACCAAGCCGGCCTCGTTCCAGCAGATCTTCGACACCCTGCGCGGCCAGCGCAAGGAGCACGGCATGGCCCGCACCAACGAGCAGCTGCGCACCATGGTCAAGCAGGCGATCAACAGCGGGCTGCTCGAGCGCAGCGGGCGCGGCAAGCGCGTCTACTACGCGCTCAAGGCCGAGTGAGCCGTCGGGCGACGGGCCGTATGCTGGTCAAAATCTGCGGCCTGCGCACAGCCGAGCACGCCCTCGCCGCCGCGGCGGCGGGGGCTGACTTGCTCGGCTTCGTCTTCGCCCCGAGCCGCCGCCGCATTGACCCCGCCGCCGCCGCCGCCATCGCCGCCGAGCTGCGCGCCGCCACGAGCGCGCGGCCGCGGCTCGTCGGCCTGTTCGTGAACGCCGACCCGGCGGAGGTGAACGCTATCGCCGCCGAGGTGGGGCTCGACCTCGTCCAGCTCAGCGGCGACGAGCCGGCCTGGCACGCCGAGCGGATCGCGCTCCCGGTGATCAAGGCGATCCGCATGGACGGCTCCGCCAACGAGGCGGCCTGGCTGGCGCGCCTGGACCAACAACCGACGACCGGCGACCAGGGCCCGCCAGGTTGGGCAGGTCCGGACGCCGGCGGCCCGGCTTTGGTCTTTGGTCCTTCGTCGTTGGGCCTGCTGGTGGACGCCCACGTGCCCGGCAGCTACGGCGGCACGGGCGTGACGGCTGACTGGGCGCGGGCGGCGGCCCTGGCCCGGCGGGCCCCGCTCTTGCTGGCCGGGGGCCTGACGCCCGCCAATGTCGCGGCGGCCATCGCCGCCGTCGGCCCCCTCGGCGTGGACGTGAGCAGCGGCGTCGAGACGGACGGGGTGAAGGATCCGCTGAAGATCGAGGCGTTTCTTGGCGCAGCACGGGCAGCCCAGTAATCCAGACCGGCCGGGGCGTCTGCCGCGGGGCCTGGCCAGACTCGCCTGGCTCGCCGCGGCCATCCTCGCCGGGCGCTGGCTCTTCCTGCGCCTGCGCCGCGTCATGCTCAGGCCCACGCCCTACACCACGCCGCCGATCGGGCCCGAGCTGGTGGACCCGCGCCGGCGGCGGATCGTGCTGAGCGACATCCACCTCGGCGGCGGCGACCGGCTCGACGACTTCGACGACGACGAGGCCCTGATTGACTTCATCAACCGCTACGTGGCGGGCGACGAGCCGACCGAGCTGATCCTCGCCGGCGACACGGTCGAGTTCCTGCAGGTGCGCCTGCCGGGGCTGGACGACGACGAGTACAGCGACGCGGCGGCGGCGGCCCGGCTCGAGGCGGTGGTGCGGGCCCACGCCGGGGTGTTCGCGGCCCTGGCCCGCTTCATGGCCGACCCGCGCCACCAGCTCACGGTGCTGATCGGCAACCACGACTTCGAGCTGCACTACCCCGCCGCCAAGGCCAGCTTCGCGGCGGCCGTGGGCCTGTCCGCCGACGACCCGCGCCTGCGCTTCGGGGTGAGCTACCACGGCGGCGGGGTCTACATCGTGCACGGCAACCAGTTCGACGGCTGGAACCGCTTCGTCAACTTCGACGGGATCAGCGAGCCGTTCGAGGTGGTGCGCGGCACGCAGCTGGTCAAGGAGGTGATCAACGACCTCGAGGACGACCAGCTGCCCTACGCGCCCTTGATCGACAATGTCAAGCCCACCTCGGCCTTCTTCTGGTACCTGGTGGCCCTGCCGCGGCTGCGCAGCAGCCCCTCGCGGCGCTTCCTGGCCCGCGGCGTGGCCGGCTTCATCCAGGTGGTCGCCTGGCCGACGCCCCACCAGATGCCGATCACCGGGCACGGGCCGGGCGGCCTGCTCAGCGCCCCGCCCCTGCGGGGCCTCTGGCGCGGCATCGCCCGCTTCCGGCGCGGGCGCGTGGCCCGCCACCGCGAGGTGTCGCGCCAGGTCGGCGAGGTGGCGGGCGCCGTCACGCCCCCCGACGATGTGATCGACCAGGTGCAGCTCGAGGCTTCGCGCCAGGCCGAGCGCGAGCAGCAGGCATTCAAGGACCGCTACGTGCGCGAGATGCTGGCGGTCGCGCGCCGGCGCGAGCACCGCGACGACACGCTGTTCGTCTGTGGGCACACCCACGGGGCCCAGGCCGTGACCCTCGGTCGCGGGCAGACTTATGTCAACACGGGCACATGGACCGAGATCATCTTCGACATCGCCACCATGCGCCGCCAGGAGCAGCGCTTCCCCTTCCTCGAGATCACCTACCCCGAGGGCGGGCGGCCAAGCTGGCGCCTGCTGGTCTGGGTTGACGGCGACGAGCCGCCCCCGCCATGGCACGACGGGCACCTGCTGGTGCGCGGCGGGCCGGCCGAGACGCTCTGATCGTCGCCATGGGCGCCCAGGCATCGGGTATAATTGGGCGGCGCCGCGTGACGGCGCACCACGAGGATCCCTGTGCGCCGCCGGCGCCGTAGCTTTCACAGGAGGACTGCCATGAAAGGTCTGGTTCGTCTCGTCGGGCTCGCCGCCCTGATCGGCCTGGGCTTCGTGATCTTCCGCGCCGTCCGCCAGTACCGCGAGGACAGCGCCTTCGAGCTGGCCCCGGCCACCGCTGGCGCGGGCGGCCAGCGCCGCAGCATCAGCCCCGAGCTGCTCAGCATCCTGGCCGACCCGGGCGACAAGGGCCCCGTCGAGCTGCTCACCGACGACGGCGGCAAGGAGTGGCTGGTCAACCGCCGCAACGGCTTCCGCTACCCCGTCGAGGACGGCATCCCGATCATGCTGCTCGAGGAGGGCGAGAAGAACAAGGACGAGGCGCTGATCCAGCGCTAGCCGCCGGCCGCAGCAACAGTCGCGCGGGTCGTAAGGGCGCCCCGGCGTGGGCGCCCACGCCGGGGCGCCCCAACTTCACGCCAACGACAGCCACGGCCCTAACCTAGAGAGCGCACGCATGCTACAGACCCCAGAGGGCATCGGGACGGGGCGCTTCGGCCCCTACGGTGGGCGCTACGTGCCCGAGACCCTGATGCCCGCCGTCACCGCCCTCGAGGCGGCCTACAGGGCGGCCTGCGCCGACCCGGCCTTCTGGGACGAGCTGGGCCACCTCCACCGCACCTACACGGGGCGGCCCACGCCCCTCAGCTTCGCCGCCAGGCTCAGCGCCCAGTGCGGCGGGGCGAGGATCTACCTCAAGCGCGAGGACCTGGCCCACACCGGCGCCCACAAGATCAACAACGCCCTCGGCCAGGGCCTGCTCGCCCGCCGCATGGGCAAGCGGCGCATCATCGCCGAGACGGGCGCGGGCCAGCACGGCGTGGCCACCGCCACCGTCTGCGCCCTGCTCGGCCTCGAGTGCGTGGTCTACATGGGCACCGAGGACATGGCCCGCCAGCGGCCCAATGTCTTCCGCATGCGCCTGCTCGGCGCCGAGGTGCGCGGGGTGGACAGCGGCTCGCGCACCCTGAAGGACGCGATCAACGAGGCCATGCGCGACTGGGTGACCAACCCCGACAGCTACTACCTGCTCGGCTCGGCCCTGGGCCCCCACCCCTACCCGACCATGGTGCGCGACTTCCAGAGCGTGATCGGCCGCGAGGCCCGCGAGCAGATCCTGGCCGCCGCGGGCCGCCTGCCCGACGCGGTGGTGGCCTGCGTCGGCGGCGGCTCGAACGCGATCGGGATCTTCCACGCCTTCCGCGACGACGCCGGCGTGGCCCTGCGCGGGGTCGAGGCCGGCGGCCGCGGGCAGGTGCTGGGCGACCACGCCGCGCGCTTCCTGGCGGCCAGCCCCGGCGTGCTCCAGGGCACTTACTCGTACGTGCTCCAGGACGACGCGGGCCAGATCGCGCTCACCCACTCGGTGTCGGCCGGGCTCGACTACGCCAGCGTCGGCCCCGAGCACGCCTGGCTCCACGACAGCGGCCGGGCCACCTATACCGCCGCCGACGACGAGGAGGCCCTCGACGCCTTCGAGACCTGCGCCCGCCTCGAGGGGATCATCCCGGCCCTCGAGAGCGCCCACGCCGTGGCCGAGGCGCTCAAGCTGGCGCCCGCCATGGGCCGCGATCAGATCATCCTGGTGAATATGTCGGGCCGGGGCGACAAGGATATCTTCACGGTGGCGGACGCGCTGGGCGTCGGCATGTAGCCGCGCCGCGAGCGGAGCGAGCAGGGCGCGGCCCTGCCGACCCTTTTTCGCGGGGGGCCGCCGCCGGCCCTCCCACACCCACCCGCGCCGGGGCTTGCGCCCCTGGACCCCGTAAAGATCTAGCTCTACCCGGCCGCACGGCCCGTGGTCATGCCGCCTGGGCGCTGCCGTCGGGTGGGCCGGGCGCCGCCAGGAAGACCTGGCCGGTCCCACCGTCCCGGCACCGCCAGGCTGTGTGCCAGCTTTTTTCGCGGATTGGCCTTTGGTGGCGGACCGGCTGGCACCCTTCCCCGGGGTGCCGGCATGGCTGGACCGGCCGGGTCGCCCGCCAGCGCTGGCGGGACCTGAACGGCAGCGCCCACGTGGCATGACCGCAGAGCCGGCGGCACGGCAGAGGCATCGCGTTAAGGGATCGAAGGGCGAAGCCCTCGCGCCGGGGGGTGCGGGGGGCCGGCGTGGCCCCCCGCGAAAAAGGGTCGGCAGGGCCGCCCTGCCAGCGAACAGCACTGGAGCAGCGCGATGAAGACGTGCGTCATCCTCAACCCGGCGGCGGGGCGGGGCGCGGCCGGGCAGCGGCGCGGCGAGCTCGAGGCCGCCCTGCGCGCCTCGGGGCTCGAGCACACCCTGGTCACCACCCACGCCCGCGGCGGCGCCACCGAGCTGACCTACCAGGCCCTCGAGCGGGGCTTCGACTGCGTGGTCGCCGTCGGGGGCGACGGCACGATCAACGAGGTGGTCAACGGCATCGTCGGCGGGCGCGAGCGGGGTGTCGGCGACGCGGCCCTCGGCATCGTCCCCCTCGGCACCGGCAGCGACTTCATCAAGGCCCTGGACGGCTTCGCCGCAGGCGATCTCCACGGCGCCGTCGCCCGCCTCGCCGCCGGCGCCACCCGGCCCGTGGACGTGGGCCGGATCGTGGTCGAGGCCGGCTCCCGGGAGCTCACGCGGGCCTTCATCAACGGCCTCGGCGCGGGGATCGACGCCCAGGTCGCCGTCGAGGTGGGCAAGGTCACCTGGCTGACCGGCATCGCCGCCTACATGGTGGCCTCGATGCGCGCCCTCGCCTCCTACAGGCCGGGCCTGATGACCGTGCGCTACGACGGCAAGGAGCTGCGCCGGCGCCTGTACTTCGCCACCCTCGGCAACGGGCGCTTCCAGGGCGGCGGCTTCCTCCTCACGCCCTCGGGCCAGATTGACGACGGCCTGCTCGACCTCTGCGCCGTCAACAGCCTGCGCCCCGACCAGGTGCTGCGCTACTACCCGAAGCTGCTCGACGGCACCCACGTGGGCCTGCCCGTGGTGACCACCGCCCAGGCCCGCGAGGTCGAGATCGCCTCGCCCGTGCCCTTCCCCGTGGCCACCGACGGCGAGGTGGTGGCCACCGACGCCACTCGCGTGGTGGTCGAGACGGCGCCTGGGGCGGTCAGGCTGGTGGTCTGAGCCGGGCCGGGGCCCTCTCACCCCGCCGGCGCTCACGCCCGGTACACCCTCACCCCCGGCACCCGCGGCCCCTCCCCCGCGCCCATGTAGAGCCAGGCCACCTGGTAGCCCAGCCCGCGCAGCCGCAGCAGGGCCGCCCTGATCGGCTCGCTGTTGACCGAGCCCACCAGCAGCACCGTGGCGCCCGGGTGCAGCTCGGCGGCGGTCAGGCGCAGCAGGTGGGCCATGGTCGTCACCGAGTAGGCCGTGAGCCGGGCCAGGGTCTCCATGATCAGCCCGAGCTGGGCGGGGCTGCGGCCCGGGGGCAGCCGCGCCAGGTGCTCGTGCTCGGCCGGGGCGCCGTTGGCGTAGAGCCCCACGGCGTAGCCCGCCTCCAGCCCCTCCTGGCCCAGGGTGGCCGCCGCGCTGATCATGCGCTCGACAAGCTCCGGGTCAATGCCCTCGTAGTAGTACTCGAAGGTGTCCAGGTCGAGGAAGAGGGCCAGCACCCGCGCCGTCGTCGGCTCGTAGACCCGGCTCTGCAGGCTGCCCGTGCGGGCCGTGGCCGCCCAGTGCACGTCCTTCAGCGGGTCTGAGGGGGCGTAGTCGCGCACCCCGATCACCCGCAGCGGGTCGCGCAGCAGCGAGTGCGCCCGCGTGTCGCCGAGCGGGTTGCGCGCCGGCAGCCCTAGCTCGGCCAGGCTGAGCAGGCGCGGGTAGACCAGCAGGGTGCTGTAGGTCTCGGCCGTGGCCTCGCTCGTGTAGAGGCCGAACGGGTCGCCGCTGAGCAGCTGGGCGGGGCCGATGCGATAGGCGCCGCGGGCCTTCGGGCGCAGCCTGTAGCGCCAGACCACGCTCTCGTACCAGCGCAGGCTGGTGCGCCGCTCGAGCATGCCGGCCTGGCCGGCGCCCGTGGAGAGCACCCGGCCGTCCACCGCCAGGTTGGCGGGCAGCCGGTCGAGGATCTGCAGGCTGGCCAGGGGCAGCAGCTTGCGGTTGGTGAGCCTGATCGACAGCTCGAGCTCGTCGCCGGGGAAGGCCCGCGACTGGCTGAGGCGCCGCTCGTAGCCCACCCTGGCCAGGGCCCAGCGGCTCCACAGCCCGGCCACCCCCGCCGTCACCAGCAGCAGGGCGCAGATCAGGGCCAGGCCCGCCTGCCCGGCCGCCACGGCGACCAGGAGCAGGAGGGCGAGCAGGGCGAGGGTGGCTTGCTGAAACATCGGTGTGTCCGGGCCCTACAGGCAGGAGGCCAGATCGGCGCGACGTCGGCCGCTGGCCTTACTCGGGCAGCTGGCGCCGCCCGAGGGGCAGGGTGAAGACGAAGCGCGAGCCCTTGCCGAGCTGGCTCTCGACCCAGATGCGGCCGCCGTGGGCCTCGACAATGGCGCGGGTCAGGTAGAGGCCGAGGCCGCTGCCCTGGGTCTCGCGGCGCAGGCGGTTGTCAACGCGGTAGAAGCGGCGGAAGATCGCCTCCTGCTCCTCGGGGGCGATGCCGGCCCCCTGGTCGGCGACGTAGCAGACGGCCAGCTCGCCCTCGGGCCAGCCGCCGAGGCGGATCGTGCCGCCGTCGGGGCTGTACTTGATCGCGTTGGAGACCAGGTTTGCCAGCACCTGGCGCACGCGCTCGAAGTCGCCGTGGACGGGCGGCATATCGTCGGGGAAGCGCAGCTCGAACTCGAAGCCCTCGCCGGCGCCGGGGGCCAGGGCGCGCACTACGTCGGCGGCCAGGGCCGGCAGGGGGAAGTCGGCCATGTCGAGACGGATGCCGCCCGCCGTGAGCCGCGAGACGTCCAGCAGGTCCTGGATCTGGCGGGCGAGGCGGTCGGCCTCCTCCTCGATCACATGGAGGCCGTCGCGGTACTGCTCGGGCGTGAAGCTGGCGTCTTCGCGCTGCAGCGTGCCGGCAAAGCCCTTGATGATGCTCACGGGCGTCTTCAGCTCGTGCGAGATCACGGAGATAAAGGTGCTCTGCAGCTCCTCCTCCTCCTTCTGGGCGGTGATGTCGCGCACATTGGCGATGGCGCCGAGGAACTGGCCCTGGGCGCCGCGCTGGGGGGCATAGCGGCTCTGCAAGTACAGCTCGCGGCCGTCGCGGGTGAGCACGCGGCCCTCGACCACCGGGTTAGGGGCGAAGGGCAGGCGCTGCAGCGGGCAGTCCACCAGGCAGATGTTGATGCCCTGGGCGTTGTGGATGCCGAGGACCTCGGCGCAGGGGCGGCCGACGGCCTCCTCGCGCGTCCACCCGGTGAGCTGCTCCATGGCCTTGTTGAAGGTGGTGATGCGCCAGCGGCTGTCAATGATCATCACCCCGTCGGCCGACTGCTCGATCGTCGCGTCGAGGCGCTGCTTCTCGCGCAGCACGCTCTGGTAGAGGCGGGCGTTCGAGACGGCGATCGCCGCCTGGTCGGCGAAGTCCTGGAGCACCTGGCGGTCGTCGGGCGAGAAGGCCACGTTGAGCGCGGCGCGGAAGACATAGATCAGGCCGACGGGCGTGTCGCGCAGGGTGAGGGGCAGGGCGATCATCTGGCGCAGGGTGAGGCCGGTGTCGGCCGCCACCTCGCGCAGCACGCCCTCGCCGCGGCGGGCCAGGTCCGACGGGGGCAGGGTGAGCAGGCGGGCGAAGGCGGGCCAGTACTCGCGGGGGAGGCGGGCCGAGGCCCTGATGCGCAGCTCGTCGCCGCCGTCCTCGTCGTAGAGGGCGATCAGGCCCGAGGTCCCGGCGGTCATCTCGACGGCGTAGCCGATCACCAGCGAGAGCACGCTGATCAGGTCGAGCTGTGCCGTCAGCGCGCGGCTGATCTGGAGCAGATACTCGCGCTGCCGCAGCCGGTGGTCCTCAGCCTCGCTCATTGTTCCTCCGGCGGCCATTGTACCATAGGCCCTCGGCGCCCTGACAAGGCTTTACAACGCCATGGATGCCCACAAGGGGCACATGTTAAACATTATCATGCTCCTGTGGCGCGCAAGACCCCCGTACGACCGGCCCTCGTACAAGCATGAGTGTTTGCATGTGGATGCCGTGTGCAGCTTGGGGGCCATGCCCGGGCGGTCCCCGGCGGCCCGCCGCCGATACTGTTTACAGCCGGGACTCGACAGCCCGGCGGGGCCATGATATGATAATAAATACTTACACTTAAGAAAAGCAGTGAGTTGCCCGGCGTAGGGCGATTGGCACCCGCGGGTTGGCGAAGGAGTGGAGGGTTATGGAGCTCGATCTCTCCAGCAAACGGGCCAGAAAGCTCATCAGAGAGCACAGCCTCTCCGAGGAGGAGATCCAGCAGATCGTCGCCTCCGCCCGGATCAACCTGGCCACCTTCGACCCCGAGTATCGCACCAACGTGACCCAGATCGCCGAGGAGCTCCAGAAGAGCCGGCCCACGATCTACGGCTGGGCCGACCGCGCGATCGCGGCGACGATCCACTCGCTGCGCAACATCCGGACGGGCCGCCCGCCCAAGGAGCGCGAGCGGACGAACGGCGCCGAGCCCTCGTAGCCCGCGGCAGGGCCCCGCGCCCGCGCCGGCCCGCCGCGCCACGGTCACGCAGCCGTTTCCCCTGTGTGTATAATACCAGTGCCCGCCGCGCAGGCCGCGCAGGCCCGCGCCAGACAGGAGACCTCGCCGCATGAGCACCAGCCTGAAGTCGCTCCTTGGGCGCTTCCGCGCGGTGGAGAGCATCGAGCTGGCGGCCGTGGTCGCCACGGACGGCCTGCTGATCGAGAGCGCGGCCGAGCCCGAGGTTGACGTGGACGCCATCGGCGCCGTGGCCTCCAACGGCCTGGCTATGGCCGAGGCCCTCGGCCGTGAGATCGCCAAGGGCGAGAACGTGCAGACCATGCTCGAGTACGACGAGGGCCTGGTGCTGATCGAGCCGATCAGCGGCGACGCCATGCTGCTCTTGCTGGTGAACGAGCGCGACGACCTCGGCTACGTGCGCTTCCTGGTGGCCAAGCACCGCGACGATCTGAACGACGCCCTGAGCGCGATCTGACCTCCTATGTGCTATAATTTCGACGGGCGTGCGACCCGACGCGCTCCCGCTAGCTCCATGTAAGGTAGGCCGCGATGGACCCACAGCTGACGAGTATCATCGTCCCCACAGAGGAGCTCGGCCAGATCGAGGAGTGCCTCGTGCGCCTGGTCGAGGACACCGGCAGCGACTACGCGCTCCTGCTCGACAAGAGCGGCCAGGTGATCTCCTCCAAGGGCGACGGTGATCGGCAGGATATCACCGCCCTGGGCGCCCTGATCGCCGGGGTCTTCGCCTCCTCGCGCGAGGTGGCCAAGCTCCTGCGCGAGCGCGATTTCCGCGCCTCGTTTCAGCAGGGCGTCCGCGAGAATATCTTCATCGCCCTGATCGAGGAGCAGTGGATCCTCTGCATTATCTTCAACAAGGGCACCCATATCGGCCTGGTCAAGGTGCTGACCAAGAAGGCCACCGATGAGCTGGCCGCGGTGCTCGAGCGGGTGCGCCAGCAGCACAAGGCCCGCGACGAGGTGCTCGGCTCGTCGTTCCGCACCTCGATGGAAGACACCATCGACCTGCTCTTCCGCGACTAGCCGCCGAGGCCGTGCTCAGCCGGGCCCGGCCCCCCCGTGCGGCGCCGCGGCCCGCGCCCGGTTGCCTTACTGTACAGGCCTGCGAGAGGATCTATGGCGCTGATCAACGTTGCGGCACGTGAGATCCACTGCAAGATTGTCTACTACGGTCCCGGCATGTGCGGGAAGACGACGAACCTGCAGTATATTCATAGCCAGGTGCCGAAAGACGTCAAGGGCGACCTGCTCTCGATCGCCACCGAGACCGAGCGCACGCTCTTCTTCGACTTCCTCCCCCTGGACCTCGGCAAGGTGCGCGGCTTCCAGACTCGCTTCCACCTCTATACGGTGCCGGGCCAGGTGCTCTACGAGCGCACCCGCGTGGCCGTGCTCAACGGGGCCGACGGCGTGGTCTTCGTGGCCGACTCGAACAAGGCCAAGATGCAGGAGAACGTCAACAGCCTCAAGGAGCTGGCCCAGAATATCACGCGCCAGAATAAGAAGTTCGCCGAGTTCCCAATCGTCGTCCAATATAACAAGCGCGACCTGCCGCGAGAGGTGCTGGCCTCGGTGGCCACGATGGACCACTTCCTCGGCGTGACCAGGATGAGCTGGCCCCGCGTCGAGGCCGTGGCCACGATCGGCACCGGGGTCTTCGAGACGCTCCGCGCCATCAGCCGCGCCGTGATCAGCAAGCTGTAGGCGCGCAGCGCCGCGCTCCGCGCACCGGGTGGAAGCAGCCATGGCCCTCGCAGGCGACCTCAGCGAGTTCCCGCTCACCGATCTCATCCAGCTGGTGCAGCTCAGCAAGCAGACGGGCGGCGTCCATATCCGCGGGCAGCGCTCCGGCCAGGTCTTCGAGGGCTGGCTGTTCTTCCGCGACGGCAAGATCGTCGGCGCCACGCTGCCCGGCCAGCGCCCCCTCGAGGCCGTCTACACCTTTTTCACCCTCGCCTCCGGCCCCTTCCGCTTCTACGAGGACCGCCGCCTCGACACCCCGACGATCACGCTCTCCAACGAGGTGATCATCATGGAGGGCGTCGCCCGCCAGGACGCCTGGGCCGCGATCATCCAGCACCTCCCCTCGCTCAGCACGGTGCCCCGCCTGGTGCTCAACCCCGCCACCGGCTCCTCCGAGATCAACCTCGAGCCCGAGGAGTGGCGCGTGCTGACCATGGTTGACGGCAAGAATACGATCGCGCAGATCGCCCAGCGCAGCGGCCTCGGCGAGCTGCGCGCCTGCGAGATCGTGCTCCGGCTGCTCCAGAACGGCCTGATCGAGATGCGCGAGCCCAGCCCCCGCGAGGCCCTGGCCCCCGAGTTCGAGCGCATCGCCGCCGGCTACGTCGGCGCCGGCGCCTCGGCCCTGCTCGAGGAGGCCTACCGCCTCGCCGGCGTGCCCGACCCGAGCCGCGCCACCGGCGAGCAGATCTACGCCGTGGTGGACCACTTCGAGCGCGGCGTCGCCCGCGTGCTCGACGCCGCCCGCGCCCGCGAGGCCGCCGGCCAGCTGCGCGCCCGCGCCGGCGAGCTGCTCCGTTAACAACGTTTGCGAAGTCGTTAGAGTGTGGTAAAATAGCGCCGCTTGCGACCCCGCCCGTCGCCCCGGGTGGGGTCGTACTGCGCCCTACCCTCGCGCCGAACAAGAGCCTCAGCCTGAACCCCGGAGGGGTGCGTGCGCGCTTTACTCAGCGTCTACGATAAGACCGGCATCGCCGACCTGGCCCGCGCCCTCCACGGGCTGGGCGTCGAGCTGATCTCCACCGGCAACACCCAGCGCCTGCTCGCCGAGGCCGGCCTGCCGGCCCGCCCCGTCAGCGCCGTCACCGGCTTCCCCGAGATCCTCGACGGGCGGGTCAAGACCCTGCACCCCGCCATCCACGCCGGCCTGCTGGCCCGCCGCGATCTGCCCGCCCACATGGCCCAGCTCGCCGAGCACGGCCTGGGCCCGATCGACCTGCTCGTGGTCAACCTCTACCCCTTCCAGCAGACGGTCGCCCGCCCCAATGTGGCCCTGGCCGAGGCCGTCGAGCAGATCGATATCGGCGGCGTGGCCCTGCTGCGGGCCGCCGCTAAAAACTTCGCCCACGTGCTCCCCCTGGTAGACCCGGCCGACTACCCCGCGGCCCTGGCCGCCCTGCGCGAGGGCGACCCGGCCCCCGAGCTGCGCCGCCGACTCGCCGCCAAGACCTTCGCCCACCCCGCCGCCTACGACGCCGCCATCGCCACCTACCTGGCCGACGAGGCCCTGCCCCAGACGCTCACCTTGGCCTGGCCGAAGGCCCAGCCCCTGCGCTACGGCGAGAACCCCCACCAGGGCGCCGCCCTCTACGGCGACTTCCACAGCATGTTCGAGCAGCTCCACGGCAAGGAGCTGTCGTACAACAACATCCTCGACACCGCCGCCGCCGCCGAGCTGATCGAGGAGTTCCCCGCCGACGAGGCCGCCGCCGTGGCGATCGTCAAGCACACCAACCCCTGCGGCGTCGGCGCCGCCGCCACCCTGCGCGAGGCATGGGAGAAGGCCCTGGCCACGGACCGCGAGGCGCCCTTCGGCGGGATCATCTGCGCGAACCGGCCCCTCGACCTGCCCCTCGCCGAGGCGATCGCCGAGATCTTCACCGAGATCATTATCGCCCCCGCCTTTAACGACGAGGCCCTGGCCCTGCTAACGAAGAAGAAGAACCTGCGCCTGCTGCGCGCCGCCGCCCCCGTCACCCGCCGGGGCGAGCTGCTCGTGCGCAGCGTGCCGGGCGGCGTGCTGGCCCAGGCGGCCGACCGCGACCCCCTGGCCGAGGAGGAGGCCCGCGTGGTCACGCGGCGCGCCCCCAGCGACGCGGAGTGGCGGGCCCTGCGCTTCGGCTGGCGCGTGGTCAAGCACGTCAAGTCCAACGCGATCGTCTACGCCGGCGCCGACCGCACCCTCGGCATCGGCGCGGGCCAGATGAGCCGGGTTGACAGCGCGCGCCTGGCGGTCTGGAAGGCCCAGAACGCGGGCCTGAGCCTGCGGGACAGCGCGGTGGCCAGCGACGCCCTCTTCCCCTTCGCCGATGGGGTCGAGGCCGCGCTGCGCGCCGGGGCAACGGCGGTCATCCAGCCCGGCGGCTCGGTGCGGGACGCCGAGGTGATCGCCGCGGCCGACGCGGCGGGCGCCGCGATGGTGTTCACCGGGAAGCGACACTTCCGGCATTAGGGCGGGCCGGCAACTCGAAACGCTCGATGTTTACCACGAAGATCACGAAGCGTACGAAGGAAAGATTTCGGCAGTAGCCAGGTTGCCCAGCAGAAGGCAAACGAGAGGCTGGAGCGAGCTCGTAGCGGCACAGCGTCTCTCGCCCTCTTCGCGCTCTACGTGACATTCGTGGTGAACACTTCCTGTACCGAGGTAGCAACAAACATCGTGAGCCTGAAGTTCGACGACAACGGCCTGGTCCCCGCGATCGTGCAGCACGCCCGCACGGGCGAGGTGCTGATGCTGGGGTACATGAACGAGGAGGCCCTGGCCCGCACGGGCGAGACGGGGCTGGTGACCTTCTGGAGCCGCTCGCGCCGGGCCCTCTGGCGCAAGGGCGAGACGAGCGGCAACCTGCTGCGCCTGGTCGAGCTGCGACAGGACTGCGACGGCGACGCCCTGCTGGTCCTGGCCGAGCCGGCGGGGCCGACCTGCCACACCGGCGAGCGCAGCTGCTTCCACCGCGACCTGGCGGGCGAGGGCGCCGCGGCGGCGGCGCCGCCGAGCGCCATGCTGGGTCGCCTGGCCGAGCTGATCGCCGCCCGGCGCGAGGCCGCGGCGGACGAGTCGTACACGGCCAGGCTGCTGCGCGGCGGGGTTGACCGGATCGGCAAGAAGATCGGCGAGGAGGCCGCCGAGGTGATCATCGCGGCCAAGAACGGCTCCCACGACGAACTGGCCTACGAACTGGCCGACCTGATCTACCACAGCATGGTGCTGCTCGAGAGCCAGGGCCTGCCCCCCGAGGCGGTCTGGCGCGAGCTGGAACGTCGCTATAAGCCGTAGGTGAGGGGCGGCAACGTGGCCGCGGCCCGCCCGGCAGCGGCCCTCGCCACCCGCCCCTCGCCCGGCGCCCATCGTCTATGAACCAGACAGCCGGCCGAGCGCTGATCATCGTCAACGACCCGGGGATGCGCGAGCAGTGCGCGGCGACGCTGCGCGGCGCGGGCTTCGCCGTCGAGGCGCCCGCGCGGCCGCCCGAGGCGATGGCGATCCTCGAGCGGCGCAGCTTCGACCTGGTGCTGCTCGACGCCTCGCAGCCCGACGTGGACGGCCTGGGCCTGCTGGCCGAGCTGCGCCACGCCGGGGTGCGGGCGCCCATCCTGCTGATCAGCGGGGCGATCAGCCT
>DAOLDO010000053.1:0-15109 GCA_035327325.1 Chloroflexaceae bacterium
GCCGGGGGGGGGCGGGGGGGGGGGGGCCGGCTGCGGGGCGGGGGGGGGCTCGGGGGCCGCGCTCGAGGCTGTCCGGGCGGAGCCCGCCGCGGGCTGCGACGGGGGCTGCCCTGGCGTCGCCCCCGTCGCCCCCGTCGCTTCAGGCGCGCGGGGCGGGTGGGGCGCGTCAGAGCCGGGCGCGTCCCGCGTCGTCGCGGAGGATGACTGGCGCCCCATGGCGTCGGACCCAGGTCGCGCGGGCGACGGGGGCGGCTCTCCGGCCCGCGGCTTCGGGGCTGCGGCGACCGCCGCCATCCGAGCATCCGGCGGCTCTGCTGGGGCGACCGTCGGCCCCGGCGCCACGGGGGGCGGGGCGGGGCGGGCGCTCTCAGGCTCGTGGACCGCCTGCCCGGCGGGCGGGGGCGCGGGCGGCACGGGTGGCAGGGGTGGGCGCAGGCCCCTCGGCGCGCGCACGGCCCTCGCCGGCTCGCCTCCCGCGGGCGCGTCGGGCCATGCCCGGGCGGGCGGGGCGCCTCGCGGCGCCCGGACGAGCGGCGCGGCGGGCGCGGGCCGCGGCGGAGCTGTCGTGGCCGCCTCCCGCCTCGGCAAAGCGGGCGCCGCGGCCGGCGGCGCGGGCCTTCCCTCGAGCTGGCGCGGGGGGGCAGCAGGCTCGCCGATGCCCGGCCCCGGGTGCGCGGCGGGCGGCGGGCTGTCCGGCCGGCCGGCTGGCCTCGGCGGGCCGGCTGGCCTCGGTGGCTCGGCTGTCGGGCCCTCAGCGGGCGGCAGACCGGCGGACAGCCCGTCGGCCGGCAGCAGCCCCGCTGGTGGGGGCGGCGCGAGGGGCGCCTGGGCCGCCGCGCGCGGCGGCGCCGCCTCGGCCCTCACCGCCGCGCCCGCCGCCGCCACCCGCTGGAGGTAGTTCGCCATCGCTTCTGCTCCCTTGGCCCTATCTACTCTCGCCGCCGCCCTCTCGCATCGCGCCGGCCGGGAGCGCCGGCAACATAGGCGGGGCGTCCGGCCTTCGTGCGCTTCGTGGCCTTCGTGATAGCCAACCTGTCGCCTGTGTCCGTGTGAGCCTCGTCGCGCCGCCTCACTCGCGCCGCAGCGCCTCGCCGAGCAGCGCCAGGTAGGCCCGCCGCCGCTCGCGCGTCAGCCCCAGGATCTCCGCCTCGCTCCAGTGGTAGTGCAGCGCCAGGTGGTGCACCTCGGCCAGCAGCTGACGGCCACCGCCGCGCAGCTCGCTCAGGAAGAAGGCCGTCGTGTCGAACGGCGTCACGAAGCCGTCGCCGCACTCGGGGCAGGCCAGTTCGAGCTCCAGGTCGAGCTGCGGCGCCAGGGCCTCCATCGCCCCGATCACCGCCTCGCGCTCGTCGTCGCTCAGGGGCGCGCCCCCGTCGTCGAGCAGGCAGCGCGTGAAGAGCGCCTCCGCCGCGCCCGCGCCGGCGCCCAGGGCCGCCTCCTGGTCGGCCCCGGTCGGCAGCCGGAAGCGCACGCTGCGCTCGGCGCCTGGCTGCCCCAGCTCCAGGCTGAAGCTCGCCGCCGTCTGCGGTCGCGGCTCCACCTGCACCGCGTCGGCGCGTAGGTCCACGTCCATCTTCGCCGCGCAGGCCGGGCAGCTGAAGACCGCCTGGATCGTCGCGCCGAGGGTCCGCTCGCGCAGCCTGAGCATCAGAAACTCCCTGTCGCCCACCAGCAGCCGCCGCGCCAGCTCGGGGCCGCCCGGCAGCTCGTCGAGCCGCGCGAGGCAGAGGCCCAGCACCCGCGTCACCGCCAGGGCGCTTGGGGCGCCCCTGTGGCGCGCCAGCCAGTCCTCTGCCCGCCCGGTCAGGGGCCTGAGCACGGCCGCCCGCAGGCAGCGGCCATCCTCCAGGGCCAGGCCGCCCGGCAGCTCGACCAGCAGTTCGTCGTCGGCCACATACTCCACCCGTGGCCGCCCCTAGCCCAGCCGCGCCGGGCCCTGGGCGGGCTGCTCGGCGACCGCGGCGTCGCGCTCGAACCACTCGTACTCGATCTTGATCGTCGTGATCGCCACCGCGTTCGCCCCGGCGTCGAGGTCGGGCAGCGCCTGGTACTCCGAGACCCAGGCCCGGTAGAGGTTGTACGAGAGGGCCTTCTGGCCCGCCTCGTTGAACACGTCCACCGTGATATTCTTGCGGAACTCGCCCAGGCTGGTCAGGCTGTGGCTGGCGAAGTCGTTGACCAGGTTGGCCCAGTCCTCGAAGGCCGTATCGTAGGTGATGCCCGCCTCGAGGGTCACCGCCTGGTAGCTCGTCTTGCCGGGCAGCTTGCGGCTGGTGATATTCTCGCCCGCCTCGCGGAACTCCACCATCTCGGTCGTGCGGCGCAGGGCGCCCATCTTGGTCAGCCCGGCCACGTACTGGCCGTCCCACTTCACCTTGAAGCGGTAGTTGCGGTACGGGTCGAAGCGGTTCGTGCTCGGGTTCATGCGCGGCATCGCGGCTCGCTTTCTACTCGCGGCTGGCGGTTGGCGTCGGGGCGCCCCAGCGTGGGCGCCACGCCGGGGCGCCCTTACGGTCCGACAGGCTTCTGCGGCCCCAGGTGGCGCCGCTCACCAGGGCGACGTCAGACCGCCGGCTGGCTCACCTTCTGGCTCAGCCTGAGCACGACGAACTCGGCCGGCTTGAGCGGCGCGAAGCCCACCAGGATGTTGACCACGCCATTGTCAATGTCCTGCTGGGTCGTCGTGCTGCTGTCGCACTTGACGAAGAAGGCGTCGTCCGGCTTGCTCCCCTGGAAAGCCCCGGCGCGGAACTGGGTCAGCATGAACGACCGGATGTTGAGCCGCAGACTGGCCCAGAGGGGCTCGTCGTTCGGCTCGAACACCGCCCACTGGATGCCGTAGTAGATGCTGGTGCGCAGGAAGATTGCCGTGCGCCGCACCGGCACGTAGCGCCAGCCGGGGTCGCTGCCGATCGTGCGCGTCCCCCAGACCACGAAGCCGCTCCCCGGCACGCGCCGGATCACGTTCACCCCGACGGGGTTGAGCGAGTCCTGCTCGGTGTCGCTCACCTCGGTGGCCACCGTGAGCACGCCGGCCACGCCGGCCTCGGTGCCGGCCGGGGCCTTGAACACCCCGCGCGAGTTATCAATGCGGGCGTAGACCCCCGCCATGAAGCCCGAGGGCGGCAGCAGGATCTGCGGGTTGCGGCCGACCCCGATCGGGTCGGGCGCTCGCAGCCACGGGAAGTAGATCGCGCCGAAGTCGCCCGCGGCGCGGTTCAGGGCCACCCCGCCCACCCCTGTCGTGGCGAAGGCCCTGATGTCGGCCAGGGTCGCCACCCCGCCCGGCAGCGCCGTGCCACGCGCCTGGTCCACCGCCGCGAAGGCGCCGGCGTCGCCGATGAAGAAGGCGTCCTGCAGCGGGCGCTGGTTCTTGCAGTAGGCCATGCCCGCGTTGACCGTCGCCGGGTCGCCCTGGCCCGGGATGGCGATCAGGCTCACGTCGGTGACCTTGTCGAGGGCGAACAGGCCCGTGCCCGTCACCGTGCTGCTCGCGGCCGGCGCCCCGATGAAGCCGGCCGGCTCGACCGCCGCCCCATCGTCGCCGTCCACCAGGCGCGCCGGCGGAGACGGCACCGTCGGCATCGCGGTGAAGTCCTCGAGGATGGCGATGTACGCCGAGCTGCTGTTGACCACCGCCCGCCCGTAGTTGGCCGGCGGGGGGGCGCCCGCCTCGTCGCTGCGGAAGGTCAGCCCGTCGAAGGTCTCCACCGTCTCGGCCTCGGCCAGGGTGCGCCCGTAGCGCACCACCAGCTTGAAGCTGTCGGCGGCCCCGTCCGAGCTGCGGTCGGTCTCGACCCAGATGTTGTTCCCCCAGGCGCCCGGGTTGGCCGCGCTGATGGCCAGCCCGCCGCCCTCGCCCTCTGCGGCGCGCGCCGCCTCCGCCCCGGCGCCCGCCACGCGCACGATGTAGAGCCGCCGCCCGCCATTCTCGTAGAAGGCCCGCACCGCGTAGGTCAGGAAGCTGTCCTGGCGGAAGCCCCCGAACTGCCGCACGTAGTCGGTCATGCTCGTCACCAGCACCGGCCGGGCCGCCTGCCCGCTCGGCAGCAGCGTGCCCGGCACCGGGCCCCGCTCGGCCACGCCGATGAAGGCCGCCGTCGAGGTGCTCGCGCCCTCGATCGGCCGCACCGCCGGCGGCACCTCCTGGACATAGACGCCTGGGTGGAGGAACTCTGGCATACAACTCCCCTTGTCAAGGCGCTACAGCTGACCGGAAACCGGCGCGCGGGGCCCGCCGAGCATCGGCGGGCGCGCGAGTCGCGCTGGGGGCTCTTGCGTTCGTGGGGCTCGCCCTGGGTGACGGCCAATTGTAGCCGAGGGCGCTCAACCGACTCTCAATCGGCGCGGATAGGACCGGGGAGGGATAGACAAAGCGCCCGCCGCCCCTACAATAGGGGCACCCGTACCGGCCCGCCCACGAAGGTCAGCATCTGCCAGCGAGGTCAGCCATGGCCCGTCCTCTGCGTGAGCCGCCCGAGGGGCCCGCGGCGCCGGAGCTGCTGCGCCAGGCCGAGCAGCTCGCCCTGGACGGCCGGCTCGCCGAGGCCCGCGAGCTGCTCGTGCGCGCCTGGATGCGCGGCCCCGGCGCCGACCAGGCCAGCCGGGTCGCCTGGGAGCTGGCGCTGCTCGCGGCGCGGCTCGGCCGCCTCGAGGAGGCCGCCGGCTGGTTCGGGCGTGTGGCCGCCCCGCCGCCCCGGCCCAGCCCGCTCTGGCCCGAGGCCCGCCAGGCCCTCGTCGAGCTGTGCCGCCGCGCCGCCACGCCCGCCGGCGGGCCGGGCGCCCAGCCCGAGCCCCTCCCCCCGCTGCGCGTGATCAACCTCGGCCGCTTCCAGGTGCTGCGCGGCGACCAGGCCCTGCCCGCCTGCAAGCTCCACAACGGCGCCGCCGTCTTCCGCTACCTGCTCTCGCGGCGCCACTGGACCGCCCACCGCGAGGAGCTGATGGAGCTGTTCTGGCCCGACGTCGCCCCCCGCCGCGCCGCCCACAGCCTCCACGTCGCCGTCAGCGCCCTGCGCGCCTTCCTCAACCGCGACGACGGCAACTACGTGCTCTACGAGGGCCGCCACTACCTGATCAACCCCGCCGCCGCCGTCGCCGACGACAGCAGCGCCTTCGAGCAGCTCTGCGACGAGGGCGACCTCGCCCGCCAGGCCGGCGCCGTCGAGGCCGCCAGGCGCGCCTATGCCTCGGCCACCTCCGCCTACGTCGGCGACTACGCGGCCGACGATCGCGACCTCCCCTGGGTGACCGCCCGGCGCGAGGGGCTGCTCGCCCGCTACCTGGACGCCCTCGACCACCTGGGGCAGATCCTCGCCGCCGAGGGCGCCCTCGACGCCGCCCTCGACTGCTACAGGCGCCTGCTCGACCGCGACGAGTACCGCGAGGACGCCCACTACAAGCTTATCAGCTGCTACCTGCGGCTCGGCCGGCGCGCCGAGGCCCGCCGCCAGTACGAGCGCTGCGTCGCCATCCTCGCCGCCGACCTCGGCCTCGAGCCCGGCCCCGAGATGCGCGAGCTCTACAGCGCCAGCTTTCGCGAGCGCACCGCCTGAGCCACCCGCGCACAAGCCACGTCGCGTCGGGGCGCAGCGCGCCGCGTCCCGTGCTACCCGTTGAGCCCGAACAGCGTGAACGTCCCCACCACGCAGGCCGCGGCGAGGGCGAGCCCCGCCACCACCTGCAGCGGCGTGTGGTTGCGCGTGCGCACCCGCGCCCAGCCCAGGGCCAGGGCGCACAGCCACAGGGCCAGGCCCAGGGGCTCGGAGTGCAGGCTGGCCAGGGTGGCCGTCGAGCCCATGCTCGAGGCGTGTACGCTGATCTTCCAGCGCAGGTTGATCGCCCAGGCCAGCACGCTCAGCAGGGTCGCCGCCGCCACCATGGCCAGGATCGGGGGCGGCGCCCCGAGCAGCCGCAGCGCCACCAGCCCCACGGCCAGGTTGGCGACCCCGAACATGTACAGCTCGTTGCGCTGCGCCCGCACCGAGACGTCGTCGTCGGTGTAGGCGCCCTGCTTCAGCCGCACCGTGAAGAAGATCGTGCCCGGCACGATCTGGATGAAGATGCACACCAGCGCCCACACGGCCCCCTCGCGCACGGGCGTGACCCCCAGCAGGCCGACGATCAGCGTGCTCGCCACGCCGAGGATCACCGGGTGCAGGACCTGCGAGATGGTGCGGGCGAGGGCGTAGCCCCGCCCCGGCGTCGCGCCCCGGCGCGTGGCCTCGGCGGCGAGATCGTGCTGTCGTGTCATACGCACCTGTCTGAGCTGAGGTCGGCGTAGCAGGCCACCAGCGCCTCGGCCGCCGCCGCCCATGTGAAGCGGCGGGCCTGGGCCGGCCCCGCGGCCCGCAGGCCCTCCCCCTCCGCCACGGCCCGCCCGATCCCGTCGGCGATCGACCGGGCGCTGAGCGGGTCAACCAGCACCGCCGCGTCGCCCGCCACCTCGGGCAGGCTCGACACGGCGGCGGTCACCACTGGGGTGCCGCAGGCCAGGGCCTCCAGCGCGGGCAGCCCGAACCCCTCGTAGAGCGATGGGTAGACAAAGGCCCGGGCCAGATTATACAACGCCGGCAGGTGGGCGTCGTCGAGAAAGTCGAGGAAGCGCACCCGCGCCCCTAGCCCCAGCCGCTCCACCGTGGCGAAGATTTCCTCGTAGAGCCACCCGCGCCGCCCCACCACCACCAGCGCCACGTCGGGCGGCAGGCCCGCCAGGGCGAAGCCCTCGAGCAGCCGCGGCAGGTTCTTGCGCGGCTCCAGAGTGCCCACGAAGAGCAGGAAGCGCCCCGGCAGCCCCAGGGCCGCCCGCGTGGGCTCGGCCTCGGCCGCGGGCAGCGGGCGGAAGCGCGGGTCAACTCCCGGGTAGACCAGGCGCACCCGCGGCCCGCTCACCCCGAGCAGGCGGGCCAGGTCGTCGGCCGTGGCCCGCGAGTCGACCACCACCATGTCGGCCCTGGCCAGGGCCCGCGGCACCGCCCTGGCCAGGTAGCGGCGCAGCCCCGCCTCGGCGCACTCGGGCCGCACCAGGAAGGTCAGGTCGTGCACGGTCAGCAGCGTGCGCGCCCGCGTGGGCGGCAGCACGAAGTCGGGCGCGTGCAGGATGTCCATCGGCCCTGCCAGCAGCTCGGCGCGCAGCGGCAGGCGCAGGCGCTGCCACAGCACCGTCAGCAGCCGCGGGCTCAGCGGGATGGGCCGGGCCCGCACGTTCGGGTTGGCCGCGCAGAGCGCCCGCAGGTCGGCCAGGTAGGGCGAGCCCGCCGGCAGCCCCCGCGCCGCGTAGAACAGCGTGTAGCGCAGCCCCCGGTCGCGCCCCACGGTCGCCCGGACCAGCTCGCGCGTGTAGCGCCCGATGCCCGCCCCCTGCCAGGCCGCGGCCGTGTAGTCAACGCCGATGATCATACGAAACGGGGAAACCAGGTCTCCCCATCCCCCCGCCTCAAAGGGCCCGGCACTACTTCCGCTTCGATACGAGGTACAGCACGAACCCGCCGATCACGATGCTCCAGAAGTTGATCAGGCGGTCGAGCAGGGTCACCGCGATGCCCAGGTTCTTGTCAATGCCGAACAAGGTCAGCACCACCGTGATCGTGCCCTCGACCACGCCGAGGCCCGCCGGCGTGATTGGCAGGGCCGTCAGCAGCGACGAGGCCAGGGCCACGAAGACGATCGCCGAGAGCGCGAGCGTCGCCACCTCGGGGCCGAACGACTCGATCACGAAGTAGAGCCTGAACCCCTCCAGCAGCCAGATCCCCCCCGTGCAGGCGATCAGGCGCGGCAGCACCGCCGGGCTGAACGAGCTGAGGGCCGCGTGCTCGAAGCGCCCGTAGAAGGGCTGCGCCCGCCCCGGGATGAAGCGCCGCACCACCGGCCCCAGCCAGCGCATCCCCGCCAGACCCCCCAGGATGGCCACCACCAGCAGCGCCCCGAAGCCGAAGACGATCTGCGTCCCCTCCGGCATCTTCGCCCCGAAGGTGAACCAGGCCGAGAGCACCAGCATCCCGAACAGGCCCAGCATATCCAGCAGCCGCTCGGCGAAGATCGTGCCGAACGCAGACGAGAACGAGACCCCGCCGTTGTGCTTCAGCAGGTAGCCCCTGTACGCGTCGCCCAGCTTCGCCGGCACGATGCAGTTGGCGAACCACGAGAGGTAGATGTACTCGATCAGGGCCGGCAGCGAGGCCCAGCTCTTCCGCCCCGCCTCGATCGGCACCCCCGCGTTGCCCAGCAGCAGCCGCCAGCGCAGCGCCCGCAGCGGGAAGGTCGTGTAGAACACGCACAGCCCCAGCAGCAGCATCCAGCCGTTGACCTGCCTGATGTACTGCCAGGTGCGGGCCAGGTCAATCTCCAGGCCCCGGAAGGCGAAGATCACGATCGCGATCGCCAGCCCGAACGAGACCAGGGTCCGCGGGCTGCGCAGCCGCTCCCACAGCGAGAACCCGCCCCGCTCAACCTCCGCCTCGGGGGCCAGCTCCGCCTCGACATCCGGCTCAGCCGCGAGCTTCCCCTTGGTGTCGTCTACCATCATCGCAGTTACAGCCCTTGTGCGTGAGCCGACGGACGAGCCGGGGCGAGGGCGCCCCGTCCAAGCAGCATCGGGCCGGCGGATAACGACCGCCTAACGTCCAGGCGTCGCCCGATGAAATGCACCGCGCAAGTATACACCGAATCTCGCCCCTCACACTTCGCGCCTGTACCACTCCCAGAAGCGGGCCAGGCCCTCCTCGACCCTGGTGCTGCTGGCGAAGCCGAGCAGCCGGCCCGCCTTCTCGGTGCTGGCGAAGGTGATTGGCGGCTCGGTCGCCGGCAGCGGCTGGCTCTCGACCAGCGCCCGCAGGCCCGTGACCTGCTCCAGCAGCTCGACGAAGCGGCGCAGCTCCACCGGCTGCGCGTTGCCCAGGTTGTAGATCTCGTAGGGACGCGGCCGGTCCAGGGCCGCCACCACGCCGGCGACGATGTCGTCCACGTAGGTGTAGTCGCGGAACAGGCCCACGCCATTGTTGAACAGCACGAACGGCTCGCCCCGCACCATCTTATCCACGAAGAGGAACGGCGTCATATCGGGCCGCCCCCTCGGCCCGTACACCGTGAAGAAGCGCACCACCGCCATTGGCGTCCCGTAGAGGCTGTGAAAGGTGTAGGCCAGCACCTCGGCGGCTTTCTTGGTGGCCGCGTAGGGCGAGAGGGGCCGGTCGGTCGGGTCGCCCTCCTCGAAGGGCAGCTTCTCCGTCTTGCCGTACACCGACGAGGTCGAGGCCAGCACGAAGCTCTCGACCTCGTGGCGGCGCGCCAGCTCGAGCAGATGCACCGTGCCGCCGACGTTCACCTGCTCGTAGAGGGCCGGGTTCGCGATCGAGGGGCGCGGCCCTGGCATGGCCGCGATGTGGGCCACGCGCCGCGGCCTGTGCTCCGCGAAGATCGTCGCCAGGGCCTCGCCGTCGCGCACGTCGGCCTCGGCCAGGGTGAAGCCCGGCTGCCCAGCCGCCCAGGCCAGGTTGCGCCGCTTGCGCGCCGGGTCGTAGTAGCTGGTGAAGTTGTCCACCGCCACCACCCGCTCGCCCCGCCGCAGCAGGGTGTCCACCAGGTGGCTGCCGATGAAGCCCGCCCCGCCGGTCACCAGGTAGCTCATGAGTCCCCCTCCTCCTCGCCTGGCCGCTCGGCGAGCACCAGCAGCGCCCAGATTGCGCCGAGCTGCAGGCCCATATTGAGCACGTGTAGGTTCTCGAACAGGTTGTGGGCGGCCACCGCCCCCACCACCCCCGCGCCGCCCGCGGCCACCCCCTGCCAGGCCCACCCCCGCGCCGCCCGCGCCGCCCGCGCCGCCTGGCGCGCCACGGCGCCGATCAGCAGCAGGTAGGCGGCCAGGCCCACCAGCCCCGCCTCGGCGGCGATGTGCAGGTAGTAGTTGTGGGCGTGCCCCCGCGACTCGTACCAGGGCCGCACGCTGATCGGCCCCTTGCCCGCCGGCGGCGGCGCCTCGTAGGCCACGCTGTAGTTCCCCGGGCCCACCCCGGTCAGGGGGTGCCGCTCGAGCATGTGCCACGCCGCCTGGAGGTGGGCCATGCGCTCGACCACGGCGAAGTTGGCCGGGTTAATGTCGGCGCCCCTGGCGTCGAACAGGCGCAGATTGCCCGCCAGGGTGCCCAGGCGCCCCGCCACCGCGTCCGGCAGCAGCCCGCCTCCGCCGAGCACGGCCAGGGCCACCAGCCCCGCCCCCGCCGCCACGGCCAGCCGCCGCGCCAGCGCCCGCAGCTCCCTCGGCAGCATCGCCGCCGTCGCCACGGCCAGGGCCAGCCCGCCGCCCGCCGCCCCCACCCAGCCCCCGCGCGAGAAGCTCGCCAGCAGGGCCGCCCCCGTCAGGGCCAGGGCCGCGCCCGCGCCGGCCAGCGCCAGCGTGGCCGCCCGCTGCGAGGCGCCCGTCGCCAGGCCCGCCAGGGCGAAGAGGGTCACGCCGGCCGCCAGGGGCCAGCCCTGGTTCATATAGCCCGCGAACGAGTTCGGCTGTCCGATCGTGCCGTGGGCCCGCGCCCGCCCCCCGATCAGGAAGCTCTCCGGCCCGATCCCGAACCAGAACTGCGCCAGCCCCACCGCCGCGTTCGCCGCCGGCGCGACCAGCAGGCAGACCACCAGCGCCCACGCCCGCCACGGCGCCCCCCGCGCGCCCCGCAGCGCCAGCAGGTAGATCAGCGGCACCGTGGCCCAGCGCGTCGTCTCGCGCAGGGCCTCCGCCCGGCTGTAGGGCGTCAGCAGCGCCGCCAGGGCCAGGGCCCACAGCAAGATCGCCAGGGGCGCGAACAGGCGCCCCAGGTCCAGCCGCTCCTCGGGGCGGGCCAGCGTGTGCAGGGCCAGGCTCGCCATCCCCAGCAGCAGCGCCGCCTGGGTCGCCGTCAGCCCCCCCGGCAGCGTCACCAGCTCCTGCACGGGCACCGAGAGCACCAGTAGCGCCGCCGCCCCCAGCGGGTCGCTCAGCGCCACCGCCGCCCCGAGCGCGCCAAGCACCAGCAGCGCGGCCGACTCCAGCGGCAGGCCCGCGATGGCGACCGCCATGGCCACGGTGGCTAGGATGGGCCAGACGGCCCGCGGTGAGTAGATTCGTGCCATGGGCGGCGGGCTGTGTCCCTTCGGTAGGCGTTGGGGAGCCTCAGCGTGAGCGCCCACCTTGCGGCGCCCTCACCTCCCGACAGGCTGTTGGTTTAGAGCTCCCCCAACCGCTTCAGCTCCTTGCGGAACCAAAAGATGGTCAGCTCCAGGCCCTCGCGCAGGCCCACCTGGGGCTCCCAGTTTAGCGCGCGCCTCGCCTTGGCGATGTCGGGCTGGCGCACCTGCGGGTCGTCCTTCGTCCGTAGGTCCTTCGTCACCGTGCCCGCCCCGTTGCCGGTCAGCTCGTTGACCAGCTCGGCGAACTCCTTGATCGTGAACTCGCCGGGGTTGCCGATATTCACCGGCTCGACCTCGTCGGAGTGCAGCAGACGGTAGATGCCCTCCACCAGGTCGCTCACGTACTGGAAGCTGCGCGTCTGCATCCCGTCGCCGTAGAGCGTCAGCGGCTCGCCCTTGAGGGCCTGGGCGATGAAATTCGGCACCACCCGCCCGTCCCGCAGGCGCATGCGCGGGCCGTAGGTGTTGAAGATGCGCACGATCCGCGTGTCCACCTGGTGGTAGGTGTGGTAGGCCATGGTCATGGCCTCGGCGAAGCGCTTGGCCTCGTCGTAGACCCCGCGCGGGCCCACCGGGTTGACGTGGCCGTAGTAGCTCTCGGGCTGCGGGTGGACCTGCGGGTCGCCGTAGACCTCCGAGGTCGAGGCGAGCAGGAAGCGGGCGCCCTTATCCTTGGCCAGGCCGAGGGCCTTGTGCGTGCCCAGGGCGCCCACCTTGAGCGTCTGGATGGGCAGCTCGAGGTAGTCGATCGGCGAGGCCGGCGAGGCGAAGTGCAGGATCGCGTCCAGGGGCTCGGCCACGTAGATGTAGTTGGTCACGTCGTGCTTCACGTAGCTGAAGCGCGGGTGGCCCGCCAGGTGGGCGATGTTGTCGGTCGTGCCGGTGATCAGGTTGTCCATCCCGATCACCTCGTGGCCCTCGGCGAGGAAGCGGTCGCTCAGGTGCGAGCCGAGGAAGCCGGCGGCGCCGGTGATCAGTACGCGCATGGGGAGTCCTTCACTGTGCTGGCATGCTGGCGAGGGGCGGGGTCAGTAGGCGCCGCGGCCGCCGATCACGGCCGGGAGGACCATCAGCAGGACCCGCAGGTCCATGCCGATCGACCAGTTCTCGGCGTAGTAGATGTCGAGGCGCACCTGCTCGTCGAACGACATGTCGCTGCGCCCATGGGCCTGGGCCAGGCCCGCGCAGCCCGGCTGCACCTCCAGGCGGCGGCGGTGCCAGGTCTCGTAGCGCGCCACCTCGTCGGGCAGGGCGGGGCGCGGGCCGATGATGCTCATCTCGCCGCGCAGCACGTTCCAGAGCTGGGGCAGCTCGTCGAGGCTCGAGCGCCGCAGGAAGCGGCCGATCTTCGTCACCCGCGGGTCGTCGCGCATCTTGAACAGTGGGCCGTCGGCCTCGTTCTGGGCCGCCAGCTCGGCCTTGCGCGCCTCCGCGTCGGGCACCATCGTGCGGAACTTATAGCAGATAAAGCTGTGGCCGCCCTTGCCCACCCGCCGCTGGCGGAACAGCACCGGGCCGGGCGAGTCGAGGCGGATCAGCAGGGCGATCAGCCCGGCCAGGGCCAGCGTGAGCGGCGCCGTGAGCAGCACCGCGGCCACGTCGGTCAGCCGCTTCAGCGCCAGGTTCGCGCCGCGCAGCCTGATCCCCTTCGGGCGCAGCAGCGGCACGCCGCCAAGCTGGTGCATGTCCACCCGGTCGAAGCTCAGCTGGTAGAAGTCGGGGGCCAGCAGGTAGCCCACCCCCAGCCGCTCGCACGTCGCCACCAGGTCGGGCAGGCGGCCCTGCTCCCAGAAGGGCAGCGCGAAGATTACCTGCCCGGCGCCGCTGCGCTCGAGGGCCCGCTCCAGCTCCTCGAAGGCGCCCAGGTGCCGGTAGACCCGCGTGGCCCGGCCGTGCTCGACGATCGGGCGGTCGTCCACGTAGCCGGCCAGGGTGTAGCCGAGGCCCGGCGATGCGGCCAGGCCGCTCATCACCTGCTGGCCCAGACCCGTGCCGCCCACCACCAGCACTCGCTCCTGCCCGATCCCGCGCGACCACTGCCAGTGCTGTACGCCCGAGCGCAGCAGGCGCCAGCTGCTCAGCAGCACGATGATCGAGGCGCCGGCGAAGACGAAGATCAGGCGCGAGTAGTAGAAGGGCTTGTAGAGGAAGACAAAGACGATCAGCAGCGCGATCCCCGTCAGCGTGGTGCCGACGATGATCCCGATCTGCTCGTGGACGCTCAGGCGCGGCGAGGCCCGGTAGAGCCCCTGGGCCGTGAAGCGGGCCGCCAGCAGCAGCATCAGCGGGAGGATGATCGGCAGGAAGGCGCCGAAGGCGACCTGGTTCTGGGTCGCCACCTCGAACACGATCCGGTCGAACGGCTCCGGCCAGTCCGCCATGTAGCGCAGCCAGTAGGCGAAGAGGAAGCCCGTGAAGATCAGCCCCTGGTCCCAGAGCAGCATCCCGACGGCGGCCGGGCGGCGGCTGCGACGCGCCGGGGTCTCGACGTCGTCGGCCAGCGCCGGCCCGACGGTGCGACGGATGCTTCTATCCATCCAATGTACCCCCGCCCCCCGCGGTCTGAGGGCCCTCGCTCGGCTTCCCGCGATTGTACCACACCAGACGACAGCGCCAGCTAGCTGGCGCTGTCAGGCATCTGTGCGGGGCCATGTGGGCTAGGCGTGCCGTGGCGTCTCGCCTTCGCCCGCCTCCGGGGCCGCCGTCGCGCGCAGGTGCTCGAGGTACATCGAGATGCCGGGCGCGGCGGCGACGAGCAGCATCAGACCGAGCAGACCAATCCAGGCCATACCTTCGCTTCTCCCTGTTCTTCGACTATGCTCGTTCGGGACCAGAGACGGCGCGGCCTTCCCAAAGACACAGCGCCACAGCCCTCACTGCAAGTTGCGGGCCGGCGCACTCCGTTATGACGCCCTCGGCGCCGTATCCTACCACAGCCCCGCCCCATCCCACGTGATACGAAGCTGAAAGCCGGGCTCCCGCCCCTTGCGCGGCGCTCCCCACGGTCGCAGCGCGCCGCGCCCAGAAGGGGCGTGAGACCTCATCTCGGCGCCTGGGATTGCTCTGGACGCTTGTGCTATACTTCACAGCATGAGCGAGCAAGACGAGCCGCGGGACGACGGCCACCCCCTGCGCCGCGTCACCGCCAGGAACTACGAGAGCCTGATCGACCAGCAGGTCCGCGCCGCCGAGGCCGCCGGCCAGCTGCGCAACCTGCCCGGCGCCGGCAAGCCCCTCAACCTCGCCGACGACCAGGGCGTCCCCGAGGAGCTGCGCGTCGGCTTCCGCATGCTCAAGAGCGCCGGCTACGCCCCCCCCTGGATCGAGCTCCAGAAGACTATCCGCGACGAGCAGGCCGCCCTCGAGGCCTGGCTCGCCCGCGCCCGCGCCCGCTGGCCTGCCCTCGGCGAGGCCGACCGGGCCGCCCTGCGCGCCGAGCACGAGCAGAAGCTCCGCGACCTCAACCGCCAGATCGCTACCTACAACCTCACCGCCCCCCCCGCCGCCGGCCAGCTGCCCCTGCTCCAGCCCTGGCGCGAGCTGCGTCGCCTCGGCGGGTGAGGCTCGCGCTCCGCTCGCCCTGCCCGGAAGCACCCGGCGGCGAGCGCAGCGAGCCTCACCCCAGCGCGTGAGGGGAGCGAACAAGCCTCACCCCCGCGAGCGCAGCGAGCCTCACGCCGCCCTGGCCGCCGCCGCGGGCTCGGTCGTGCCCTCGGTCGCGTTCTCGATCCGCGCCACCGCGTCGCGCGGCGTCACCGCCCGGAACAGGGCGCCGTAGACCTCCCAGCGGGCCAGGACCTCGGCGCCCCGGGCGCTGCCGGTCAGCTCGACGTGGCGCTTGATCAGGGCCTGGACCACGCCGGCGTCGCGTGGGCTCAGGGGCCGCAGCTCGACCAGCTGCGGGTTGTGGCGCCGCTCCAGCGTGCCGGCCTCGTCGAGCACGAACGCCTGCCCG
>DAOLDO010000054.1:0-14969 GCA_035327325.1 Chloroflexaceae bacterium
CGGAGACGGGCGCGGCGCCCCCCTGCGCCTGGATTTGCCGGGCGGCCCGCTGGCCTTGCTCCGGGCTGCGGCAGGCGATCACCACAGCGCGCCCACTCTGTGATAGGGCGAGGGCGGTCTCGTAGCCCATGCCGGTGTTGCCACCGGTGATGACGAAGGGAGCAGGTGTCTGCACGGTCATCCCAAGCGTCTTTCGTTTTCGTGAGGCTGCTGAATGGAGGCGTGGCGGTCCCATCGCGCCTCCATCGCTCGTTCCCGCCGCCTTGCCCTGTCCAACCCGACTGGTCGCGCTACCGCTGGTCGAGGAACTCCTGGAGCCTGGCGCCGCGGCTCTCGATGAAGTCAACCAGGTCGTTCACCGCCTTGTCGTACGCTTTAGGCTCCATCTGCCTGGCCGCGTATGGGGCCAGCAGCGCGGCGCGCTGGCGCACTCGCGTGATCAGAGCGTTTGGTTCGAGCGCGGTGCGGCTGTTGTCCTTCAGCAGTTCCACGTAGCGGGCGGAGTACACCGGGTCGTCAAGCAGAAAGCGGATCAGCGGCATCGACCCGTCGACGTTCGCCCGATCGAACGGCATGAGCTCCGTGAAGTTCGCCTGGAACGTATCGTTATGGTCCCACGGCACCCAGTTCAGCTTGTTGGTCGCCGGGTCGGCGTAGAGGAAGAAGTTGTGTGGCGCTGTTCCGTAAGTGTCCCAGTTCGCGACCACGGTTGCGATGCCCAGCCATTCCAGAAAGCCATCCACGTTGAAGACCGCCTCCAGCTCGTTCCGCCATCCCTCTGGATCGGTGGTGCGGCGCGGGTCGTGCAGCACCGTGTAGAGCCGCTCGAGGTCGGCGTAGCCGGAATCGTCATTGTTCTTTTTCTCGAAGCCGGTCGGGATCTGGTCGGCGGTACCCTCCGCAAATGAGGCGCCGGGGCCGTTTGCCTCGTAGATGTTGCCCTTCTTCCCGCCAAAGAAGTGGGCCACGCCCGTGTCGTCGACGACCTCGGTGGCGGTGTACAATCCCAGGCTCTTTGGGCCGTCGCCGCGGTCGAGCAGCACCTCGTAGGCCGCGGTGCGCATAGCCGGCAGCCCGGCCTGGCCGAGCATGCCATACACGATCGTATCGCGCATGGCGGTCGGGTCGCTGGTGTTGTTGGCGAGCGAGAGTTCATTAAAGCCAAAGAAGCGCTGGTTCTTAATCTCCGGGTAGTCGTCCTCGAACTTATCGAAGTCTACCTTAAAGGGTAGGTTCTGCCGGCCAGCAGTCCAGGCCATGACGATCGAGGAGTTGCCCTTGTAGCGCACGCCGACGGTGGTCCAGGTCTCGCCGTCGTAGGAAATCGTCGCCGGCACCCAGATCGGCGTGTAGTCCGCGAGGGACTGTCCGCTGCCGAGCCTCGTCTTGAGGTTGGTGTTAAGGTCGTCCTGCATCTTCTGCCAGGACTCCGGTGTAATCGTAATCGTAAATGTCTTGACGGCGTCGGGTGGGAACACCACCGCGTAGTTCGGCTCGGCCTTGTCGCCGTGACTCTCCGCACGCCACCCCGCTGGGCGGCCGCTCTCCGCAGCGGGGCTCGCGGCGGGGGTGGCCGCACTAGCCGGTGCAGCGGGGCGCGGCGTCGCTGCGCAGGCGGCGAGGCCACTCACGACCACCGACGCGGCCACGACCGCGATCGTCGCTACTGCTGTTCGCCGTGCTGTTGTTACACGCATCGTTTCATCTCCTGGGCGCATTGTGTGCCGGGTTTTCGCTGTATCCCTGGTACGCGTTCCGTCACCGGAACCTACGCGCTGCGGGCGTGCGCCCGGTATGGCTCCGCGTACTGGACCGGGGCCGTTCGCTCTCGCTCCGCAAGAACTCGCGGCACCAGGTTGCGGGCATAGGCGGCCGCGACGGCCTGGCCTCGACTGCGCACACCAAGCTTTGAGAAGAGCTGGCTACAGTGGAACTTGACCGTCGCTTTGCTCACGCACAGCCGCAGGCTGATGTCGCTGTTAGACAGCCCATGGGCCAGCAACGTCAGCACCTCGCGCTCACGGTGCGTAAGGTCGCTCAGCACGTCGTGGGGTCGTGGCGTGAGCGCCCCGCTCAGCACCTGCGGGTCAAAGACCTGTTGACCGGCGGCACTGCTGCGGATGGCGTGGGCGAGGGCCAGAGGCTGTATGTTCTTCAGCAGGAAGCCTTGCGCACCCGCCTCGAGCGCCCGACGCACATCGGTTTCGTCGGCTCGCAAGGTGAACACAACGATGGGCGCCTGGAGTGTGCCGACGAGGTGCCGGAGCGCGCCGGGCCAGTCATCCCCAAGGGCGTCGAGTTCGGCGAGGACAAGCGTGGGGCCGCGCTGAGCACCAAGCCGAAGTGCGTCGCGCAGGTCGTAAGCCTCGCCGAACGGCTCAATATCCGGAAAGACTGCCAGCATCTGGCGGATCCCGGCATGCACCAGGGGTAGGGTGTCGATGGTTAACAGCTTGACTCGCGCTGGAGGAATCACGGGTTGTCCTTTCAGGGCACTTCCACACCCTCGGCCGCCCAACATCGTCAGCGTTTGGGCGCTGCGTATTTCGAGCAGGGGGACGATGTCAGACGTGCCCCTTCGCAGGCGCGCGGGGCCAACTGCGTGACGCTTCGCCTGACTACGCAGCGTTGTTTACACTACAGGGCCGCGGTGTCAAAAACGTGTCAGACCGACGTGCGAGCAAGACTTCCTGGTCTTGCGCGTCTTCGCGTTGATCACAAGACGGCAATGATGTTCTTCCGCCCCCGCCCGGCATCGGAGCGATGGTCGGCGACGGAGGAACAGTATTTTGTTTGACACATTTTTGACCGAAGCTCAGCATATCCTCACCCGACGGCAACGCGAATTGTGCTCCAGAAGGCCGGAGCCGTGTGATGAGGACACTATGAAACCCATCCGTACCGTCTGGACCCTAGCCTTTGCGATCGTCCTGCTCGCCGTGCCCAGGCTCGCCGCCGCCCAGGGGACGACCCCGACTCCCGGCCCGGCCACCAGTCCTCCCCCGCAGTTGCCCGAGGTCACCGGTACCATCACCTACCGAGACCGCGTCGCGCTGCCCGCAAACGCCGTGGTAACCGTGCAGATCGCCCGCGTGTACGCCGACCGCGGCCCCGAGATCATCAGCGAGCGCAGCTTCCCAACCAACGGTGCACAACAGCCGTTCGCCTACCGCTTCGATTATGACCCAGGCCGGATCGACCAGAATGCCAGCTACACGGTGCAGTCCAACATCAACGTCGGCGGCCAAGTGCGCTACAGCACCAACACAATCGTCCCGGTGATCACCCGCGGCAACCCGACCCAGAACGTCACCATGACCCTCGTCGCCCGTGGCACGCTCCCCAATACCAGCGGCGGGGCCTGGCCCCTGGCGCTCGCCGGCGCCGCCCTCCTGGCCGCCCTCGCCATCTTCGCCGTCCGCCGTCGCCGCGCCGCCTGATCAGCACGGGGGCGCGTGGCCGCCCGTGTCGCCCTCGTGTCCTCGCCGTCTCATCAACTGGAGTTTTCCCCTTGTACACATCATCACCGACCCGACTGGCTTTGTGGTACCCCGTACTGTTGCTCGCCACGCTCGTTGTGGGTCTGCTGGCTGCCGTGCCCGCCCAGGCCCAGAACGACCAGCGCTGCTTTCCCGAGACCGGCTTCTGCATCAGCGGGCGCATCCGCCAGTACTGGGAGCAGAACGGCGGGCTGCCGGTCTTCGGCTTCCCGATCACGCCCCAGCGCGAGGAGCGCGTCGAGGGCAGGCCGCTGCAGGTCCAGTGGTTCGAGCGCAACCGCCTGGAGCTGCACCCCGAGAACCCATGGCCCTACGACGTGCTGATCGGCCGCATCGGCGCCGACCGCCTCGCCCAGCAGGGCCGCGACTGGTTCAGCTTCCCCAAGGCCGACCCCAACAACGCCGACGCCGAGAACTGCCGCTTCTTCCGCGAGACCGGCCACCAGGTCTGCGGCGAGTTCCTGTAGGCCTACCGCCGGAGCGGGCTGGACCTCGGGCAGCCCGGGGTGAGCTTCGAGGAGAGCCTGGCCCTCTTCGGCATGCCGCTATCCGAACCGATGACCGAGGTGCTGGAGGGCAAAGAGTACCAGGTGCAGTGGTTCGAGCGGGCCCGCTTCGAGCTGCACCCCGAGCTGCGCTCGACGGTTCGTATCCTCTTTGGGCGCCTCGGCGCCGAGTTCCGTGGGATGGAGGGCAATGTGGGACAGGGAACGACGGCTGTGCGCGGCACGGTGACGTATCGGGAGCGCATCGCGCTGCCGCCCCAGGCGGTGATCGAGGTGACCCTTGAGGACGTCGCGCGCGCCGACGCCCCGGCGACGATCATCGGCCGTCAGACGATCGTGGCGAATGGCAAGCAGGTGCCCTTCGCCTTCGAGATTCCCTACGATCCGGCGACGCTGAGCCCGATGGGGCGCTTCGTGGTCCGGGCGCGCATTACCGTGGACGGCCAGCTGCGCTTCATCTCGACCCAGTCTTACCCCGTGATCACCGGCAACAACCCGAACGTGGTCGAGATCGTCGTGCGGCCGGTGTAACACAGACCGCCGCGAGCGCGTATCGGCTGGAACGGGGCTCGTAGTGTGGCTGCCGAAGCTGTCGACCACGCCACGTGCTTCCTCGTACACATTCGCACCGAGAGCGAACCCAGGATTGGTCAGTTGCTTCCCTGGCTGAGGGCCAGCTGAGTATGGGCGTGCTACGGACACAGCAGGCGCTGTCGAGGGCGTATGGACGGCGTGGATTTGAAGGCGGAGGCGCAGCGAGAAGTTGAGCGCATCACCCCGCTGCTGACTGGCACCAGTGATTGGATGGCGGACAATCCGGAGATCGGGCTGCAGGAGTTCCAGGCCGCCGAGCGGTTGACGGGCCTGCTGGAGACCTGCGGTGCGGCGGTGGAGCGGGGCATCGCCGGGATGCCCACCGCGTTCCTCGCCCGGCTTCCGGGCAGCAACCCCGGCCCCCGAGTAGCAATCATCGCCGAGTACGATGCCTTGCCCGAGGTCGGCCACGGCTGCGGGCACAACATCATCGCCACGGCAGCCCTTGGCGCCGGCCTGGCGCTCGCACGACTGGGTCAGGCCGGCGCACTGCCCGGCTCGGTCGTGGTCATCGGCACCCCGGCCGAGGAGTCGGTGGTCGAGAACGCCGGCGGTAAGGTCCCCATCCTGGAGCAGGGCTACTTCGAGGGCGTGGACGCAGCGATCATGGTGCATCCCTGGACCGAGGACGCGATCATGCTTCGGTCAACCCTGGTCGCCCACGGACTCGAGGTGAGCTTTCACGGACAGGCCGCCCACGCCGCCGCCAACCCCCACGAGGGCCGCAACGCCCTCGACGCCCTGGTCGTGATGTTCAGCAGTATCGGTCTCCTGCGGCAGCAGTTTCGCCCCGACGCCCGCATCCACGGCATCATCACCAACGGCGGCGCGGCGCCCAACGTCATCCCCGCGTTGACCGCGGCTCGTCTCCGGGTGCGTGCAGCCGATGCCGGTTACGCACGAGAGCTGGTGGGACGTGTCGTAGCGTGCGCTGAGGCCGGTGCGGCGGCGACCGGCACCCGAATGGAGTGGCGCGAGTACATGTGGCCCTACCTGAATCTGTTGCCGAATCGAAGCCTAGGCGCCGCCTTTGCCGCGAACCTGGTGCAGTTGGGCCGGCGGATGCTGCTGCACGAGGGGCTTGATATGGTCGGCTCCACCGACCTCGGTAACGTGAGCCACTGTGTGCCCGCCGTCGCTGCGCTGCTGAAGATCTGCGACAAAGAGGCCGGCTGGCATAACCACGCCGTGGCGGCGGCGACCCGAACCGCCGCCGGACACAAGGCGATCGTCGACGGCGCCATCGGCCTCGCGATGACGACCCTCGACGTGCTCCTCGACGCCAACCTGCGCGAACGGGCGCATCGCGACCACATGGATCAGGTTGAGGGAAGGAGCACCTAGACGAACCGCGCGTGCCGTATCACGGGAGCGCGAGTTGCCCGTTGTTTGTGAGTGCGCGGTGGGCCGGAATCTGATTGAGGAAGGCGTCACGTCGCTCGGGACGCACCAGTTCCGTGCGACGCACGAGTTCAGCGCGGGCCCGTACGTTGAGCTGCTCGGCGCGCGGGTCGCCCGCGGCCTGCAGCAGTTCGGCGGCGTTGAGCAGCGTGCGAATCGGCTCGTCCATCCCCGTCAGCGGGCCACCAAGCAGCAGTGAGCACTGGGGTACGACCAGGCTGAGCGCGCCGGCGCCGTCACCCTGGGCCTGACGAGTTGTCGCGAGGGCCACGGCGTCGGCGGCGACCCGAGCGCTGTGGCCGTTGGCCATATCGCGTGCGAACGCCTCCTCGTAGCTCTTTGCCGCCGCCTCGTTGTCGCCGAGCCCCGCTTGTGCCTGCCCGAGGACAACATACGCGCGGGGGGTCAGCTGCTGGAGCGCCTCCGCGCGGGCCAGTCTTTGAGCCTCGTCGCCAAGCTCGCGGGCACGGGGGTGCTCGCTGGCCAGCAAGGCCACTCGCCCCCGCCCGAGCAGCGCCAGGCATTTCAGCAGTGGTGTACCCAGGCCCATCGCCCGCTGGAGGGCGTCCAGGTAAAGCCGGTCTGCCTCGGCCCCGTCGCCCTGGGCGAGCACCGTGTCGGCGAGCCGGATCGTCGCGAGGACTGGAATAAAGCCGTTGCGCAGTGACGCGGCTCGCGTCAAGACAAGGCTTGTCAGTTCCTCGGCTCGCGCGTATCTGCCCTCGGCGTAGGCAAGCGTCCACTCCAGCGACCAGCGCCAGTACTGACGCTGATGGTGCTCTTGCTCCGCCGGCGCCTGTCCGCCCCGTGCCAGCAGCGCGTGGCCTGGTGCGACATCGCCGTGCAGGTCGGCAGCAAGATGGGCCGCGGAAAAGTGGACGTAGTCCATCTCCACGGACTCGGCCCGGTCCTGAAAGCGCTGCTCGGCTGCCTCGACCATCGTCCGCATCAGCGCGGCATCACCGACGCGGTAGGCCAGTCGAGCGAGCACGCCGATGGCCTCCAGCTCGCCCTGCCGGTCACCCCGATGACGCGCCACGGCAAGGGCACGCTCCAGCAGTGGGCGGGCGGCGCTGTAGCGCGTCTGGAGGTAAAGCTGCATCCCCTGCTGCCGGTCGAGCCGCTCCAGCAGCCGCTCGCGTCCGCTCCGCCCGGCGAACCGTCTGGCCTGCGCCAGCAACACTGCGGCGCGCTCGCTTTCGGCAAGACGGCTGTGGAACCACGCGGTCGCCAGCAGCAGCTCGGCAAGCTCCGCTGCGTAGTCGGGCGCGAGGGTGTCTGGCGCCGTCCCGCGGCCAAGGGTGGCAGCCGCCCCCTCGCACGCGCCGATCCCCTCGCGAAACAGGCCGAGGGCATCCCAGGCAACGGCCAGCGCCGGGCGCAGCCGCCTGAGGTGCGGCAAGCTGCCCTGCGCGACGGCCCACTGCCAGGCCTGTTGAAGGTCGCTCCAAACGCCGGTCAGCTCGGCGATAGCCGTCGTGTCGTGCTGGAGCCGTTCGCCCAGGCCGGCGGCACGCACCGCGAAGTACTCGGCGTGGCGTAGCCTGGCTGTAGCGAGTTCATCGGGTGTATGGCGCAGCTCCTCCGCGGCAACCTGGCGCACCAGCGGGTGCAGGCTGAACGTCCCATCGCTGTCGCACGAGAGCAGCCCGGAGTCGACGAGCGCTTCGAGCTGGAAGCCTGTACACCCGCTCACCGCACCCGCAGCCGCCCGATCGAACATCGCTGGGAAGACCGCGAGCAGTCGCAGGCAACGGGCCTCGTCCGGCGTGAGCTGGCTGTAGGACCAGCGCATCACCGCGCTCAGGTTGCGCTGGCGCTCGGGCAGGTCGGTCGCCTCGCCTACCAGCAAGCCCAGATCGCCGGCGATCTGCTCGGCGATCTCCGCGCAGCTAAGCGCTCGAAGCCGCCCCGCCGCGAGCACGATGCCGAGGGGCAGCCCGCCGACCAGCCGGCAGATGCGCAGGATGTGCGGGTAGTCGCCAAGGGCGGGCTGCCGGCGTACCCGCACCGCCCGGGCCCGCTCGAGGAAGAGCTGCCCCGCCTCGCTGCTCGGCAGGTCCTCCACGCCCTCCGGCAAGACCAGCCCACCCATGTCGAACACCCACTCGGCCTCCAACCGCAGCCGCACCCGCGAGGTCACCAGCAGCCGCACCTCTGGCGCCGCCGCCAGCACTGCCCGGGCGAAGGGCGCCACTGCCGGCTCCGACTCCGCGTTGTCGATCAGGAGCAACAGCCGCCGCGGAACCAGCCAGCGCAACAACACGTCGTCAGGGTTGTCGCCGGCGGCGACCGTGAGGTTGAGGCTGCGCAGCAGCGCCAGCGACAGACGGCGCGTGGACGGCGCGCCACCCCCTTCGGCCTCGCCGCAGGTGAGCAGGAACACGCCATCGGGAAAGGCGAGCTGGTCGGGCAGAGCGGGCCGGGTGAACTCGGCGCCGAGCTCCAGGGCAAGCCGGGTCTTCCCGGCGCCCCCGATGCCGACGACGCTGACGAGGCGACAGCCGGGGTGCTTGAGTTGCTCGGCGAGCAGGGCGCGCTCGGCGGGCCGGTCGACGAAGGTGGTCGGGCGGGCGGGCAGGTTATGGGGCGGCGCCACCGGCCCGGCCTGGAGCTGTTCGAGGAGGGCCAGGGTCTCGGGCTCCGGCTCGATGCCCAGTTCGCGCTGGAGCGCCGCGCGGCACTGCTCGAACTGGTGCAGGGCGGCCGCCCGCTGGCCATCGGCGGCCAGGAGCCGCATCAGGGCGCGGTGGGCCTCCTCGCGCCAGGGCTCCTCGGCCAGAAGCCGGCGCCGGGTGGCGATGGCGCTCGTGCGGTCGCCGGCGCGCTCCTCGGCCGCGCCCAGCTCGCTCAGCACGCGCAGCGCCAGCTCGCGCAGCCGCTCGCGCTCCTGGATCAGCCAGTCGTCGAACGCAGGTGCGCCCTTGACGGCGAGGCCGGGGGTGAACTCGCCGCCGTAGTGGGCGAAGGCCTCGCGCAGCAGGGCCACCGACTTCTGGGCCAGGCCGGTCCGAGCGGCCGTCTCAAACGCGGCCACGTCGCTCGTCAGCTCCAGGGAGGGAGCCAGGGCCACCGTCGTGGCGTCCACCTGGAGCTGCTCGCCGAGCAGGGCGCGCAGGTCGCGAAGCCCGTTGCGCAGCGCCATCGACGCACTTGCATCGTCGCTGTCACCGGCGATCAGGCTGGCGAGGAGCACTCGACGCTGTGTGCGTCCGGCGCAGGCCAGGTAGACCGCCAGGGCGAGCGCAGAACGCCTCGCGAAGCGCAGCGGGCGCCCGTCCAGCGCGCAGGCGACATCGCCCAGCAAGGTGAGGCTCAGCGTGGGCATACATCCGGAGAGTCTGCCAATAATGATTACTCCTTCAATAGTACGGCTCTTCCCCTATTTTGACAACCGCTGATGTGACACAGGTTTGACCGCCCCCCTTGCTACCTTGTTCCGGCTATCACCACGCGGGGACCCGGGCAACAAGGGGTGGAGGGGATGAGGCTGGTTCCGAAATCTGACTCTGCCGCGCCGACGGCTGAGCAGGGGCTCCTATCGGCGTTCTCCCTCTGGACAGCCCTCGCCGGGCTGGCCCTCGGCGGAGTCGCGGCCGGCGTGGCGCGCTGGTTTCAGAGCGGGAGGATGCCCGCCGATCTCACCGTCACCGGTGTGATCGTATTCATCACGGTATTCGCGACCGGGGCTTTCAGCTGGTGGCTGCTGATCGCCCGTCGACACCGGGTTAGCGAGGGCCGCGGGGCGATGGCCGGGACCCTCACGGCCCTGCTGGGGTACCTGCTGGTGTTCCAGGTCTCGCACCTGGTCTACGGTCTGGCGTCGCCCAGGACCAGCGAGGTGAGCTTCCTCCAGCACGTCCTCAACGGCCTATTGCTCTCGCTGGTGACGCTGATCTTCAGCGGCTGGTTCATGGTTCCGCTGGTCACCCTGACCGGCTTCCTGCTCGCGCTGGGGCAGATCGCCCTATCGCCGGGGATGGAACGGGGGCTGCTCCCGCGGCTGCGAAGCGCGGGCCGGCGGGCAGCGGCATTCCTGCGCGGCCGCCCCCTGGTGCAGGCCCTCGTGAGCACCCTGGTCGTGCTCGGGCTCGTCGTCGTTAGCCTCGGCACCTGGATCTGGACCCGCCCGCTCTTTGTGGGCGACCTGGTCGCGCCGTCGGCGCCGGTGATCGATTACGCCGCCAGCGTGGCGGCTATTCAGGCCCAGATCGCCGCCGAGCAGGCTGACCCCACCCTGAATCCGCTCTGTGTGAGCCGCATGCTCACGCCCGGTCGGCCCGTGGAGCGGGTGGTGATCTTTTTTCACGGCTTCACCAACTGCCCCGCCCAGTTCGCGCCCCTCGCCGAGGAGTTGGCGGCGCACGGCTACGCCGTCTACGTACCGCGTCTGCCCCATCACGGCCGCGCCGACCGTCTGACCGACGATCTCGCCCACCTCACCGCCAACGAGCTTGTGCAGTTCGCGGCGCGCAGCGTCGACATTGCCCGGGGCCTCGGCACGAACGTGGTCGTGGCCGGGCTCTCGGCTGGGGGGACGCTGGCAGCCTGGGTGGCGCAGCACCGCCCGGACGTCGCACGGGTGGTGCTGATCGCACCGCTGTTTCATATCGTGGGCTTGCCGCCGTTCTCGATCCGGCCGGCGGCGAGCACGATTCTGGCGGTGCCAAACTTCTACCTGTGGTGGGACAGCGAGGGCCGCGCCGAGGCCCCGGGCCCGCCATACGCCTACCCGCCCTTCCCCGTCCACGCCGTAGGCGCCCTGCTGCGCCTGAGCTTCGCCGTGCAGGACAGCGTCGAGCGGCAAGAGCCGGCCGTGCGCGACATCCTGCTGGTCAACAACGACGCCGACGGCGCGGTCAGCAACACGGCTACCGAGGCGTTCGCCGCTAGCTGGGCCCGCCAGGGGGCCATGGTGCGCGTGGTCGCCTTCCCGGCCGACCTGGGCCTCAACCATGACGTGATCGACCCGAACCACCCTGATCAGCAGGTGTTGGTGGTCTACCCGACTCTGGTTCGCCTGATCGAGGCGGCGAAACCATAAGCGGGATCTGACACAGTTCTGACCGCCGCCTGGTGTAGTTTCATCTTGCTCTGGATGCAACTCAAGGGTTCGACGGCTCACGCCGCACGCACGACCGCCGGTACGCAACGAATGAGGAGAATCAATCAATGGACGGAACAACGCTCGTCGGCACCATTGTAGCCCTCGTCCTCCAGACACTGCTCGGCGCGCTGGCGATCTGGATCGTTGGCAAGCTCAACCTCGGCTTGAGCGTCAGCGGCTTCGGCGGCGCGATCCTGGCGGCGATCGTCATCGCGGTTGTTACGACGCTTGTCAACCTCCTGCTGGCCTCGATGCTCGTCTCCACCGGCATCTCTCTGGGTATCTGGAGCGGCATCGTGGGTCTGATCATCGCCGTCGTTGTGCTCCTGCTCAGCGACAGGATCCTACCCAGTTTGAAAGTCGACGGCTTCGTGGGGGCGGTTGCTGCCGCCGTCTCCATCGGTGTGGTGAACCTGCTGATCGGGCTGGTGCTCGTCGGTTTGCAACAGGTGCGTTAGCTGCTGTCACACCAACCTCGTTGGTACATTTGCGAAACAATTTTCTGCGAAGGGGCCGCAGGTCCCCCCGCGCCTCCCCGCTTTTCGCAAGCGAGGCTCCGGCGTGCCGGAACCGAGCCATGCGGACAAGCCGCACACGCCTCGCGTGCGGCCAGGAGCAAATCATGACAATGTCATCGGTGTCATCGGTCGCGCACGTCGAGGCGGTCGCGGAGCAACGCGGGATGGCCGGGGTCTACGCCTGGATGATGCTCGGCCTGGGGCTCACCGGCGCCGTCGCCTGGTTCGCGGCGAGCACGCCGGCGGTTCTGGCGTTCATCCAGGGGCGCATCTGGGTGCTGTTCGCCCTGGTGGCGGTGCAGTTCGTCGTGGCCCTCATCCTGGGTACGATGGTGATGCGGCTACCGCCCGCCCTGGCGACGGTGCTGTTCCTCGTCTACTCGGCGCTCACCGGGCTGACGCTCTCGCTGCTGGTGGTGCTCTTCCCGATCGGGGCGATCATGCTCGCCATCGCCGCCACCGCCGTGGTCTTCGGTCTCCTGAGCGCCTACGGCTTTCTGACCAGGCGCGATCTGTCGGGTCTGGCTCTGTTTTTCTTCTTCGCCCTGCTCGGGCTGGCGCTCGTCTCGACGGTCAACTACTTTTTCCTGAGCAGCGGCTGGCTCGACTGGCTGCTCTCGATCGGCAGCGTGCTGGTCTTCGCCGGCATGACGGCCTACCAGACCCAGCAGATCAAGCGCCGGCTGGCCGAGGCCCGCGATGCCCACGGTGCGGGGCAGGCCACGCTCTACGGCGCGTTCACGCTCTACCTGAACTTCATCAACATGTTCCTGCGCTTCCTCGCCCTCACCGGCAAGCAGCAGAACACCGCTCAGCGGGCCGGAACGTCGGTGCACAAATAGCAACTTGGCCGTGAGTCGACCTCCCACGATCGGAGAGAAGGGCGTATGCAAACTGAGGTTGTAGCCCGCTTCGACCGGCCGGGCCCGGCGTACACGGCACGGCGCGAGCTGCGGACGCTCCAGAAGGAGCTGCGGCTGGGTGGTATCCCGTCGGTGGCCGTGGTGACCCGGCCCGACGACGACGACGTCCAGTTCGAGGAGGACGGCGACGTCGGGGTATGGGGCGGTGCGCGCTTCGGGCTCGTCGCTGGGGCACTGCTCGGTGCCCTGCTGCTCGGACCGTTCGTCGGGGTGCTTGTGGCCGTCCAGGCGCGCGGGGGCCTGGCCGCAGCACCGAGTACCGACAACTGGCTCGTCGCCCTTGCCCTGGTGGTGGCCGCGGCCAGCGCTGTGACGGCCCTGCTCTCAGCCCTTGTTGGAGCCCTGATCGGCGGTGTTGCCGCCGCCCTGCTCAACTTCGGGCTCCGCTCGCGCGACCTGTACGCGATCGGTACGGAGCTTGCGGTCGGCCAGGCGGCCCTGGTCACGCGGCTCACCGAACGGCAGCGCCCACCGCTGGTCGACGCGCTGGCCCTGGGCGGGGGTACGCTGGTGCGCCGGCCCTCCGGCGCCCGTGGCCAGGACGAGCCGGCGCGTGAGACTGTGGCGGCCAGTTTCGCGGCGCAGTCGTACCAGCGTGCTGCACCCGTGCGGGGCTTGGTGCCGGTCGCCCTGGCAACGCCGCCGATCGCCCCGCGACAGCGCGACCTGGTGGTGGCCGAGTGCGTCGACGCCGCCCACGCGCGTCGTGCGGCCCGCAGCCTGGGCCGGCTGCGCCACTCGCTTGGGGGCCTGGTGGCGGGCAACCGCGCCGTCGTCACCCGGGACGCGCAGGGCCGGGTACACATCGAGCAGGCCGAGAACGTATCGGCCGGGCGCGGCGGGCTCGTCGGGCTGGTGGCCGGCGGGTTGGGCGGTGCCCTGGTCGGCGGCCTGTTCGGCGCGGCGGTCAGCACGATGGCTGGGATGGTCGGGCGGGAGACCACAGCCGTGCCTGCCAACACGGGCGGCTTCATCCTCGCCTTCACCCTGGTGTTCGGGGCGATCGGGGTCTTGATCCTGGGCCTGGTGGGCAGCCTGCTCGGCGCCGCTGTCGCACGGCTGGTGAATCTCGCCTACAAGGACGACGACCTGCGCCAGATCGCCGCGACCGTGCCCGTGGGCAAAGCCCTGCTGCTGGCCTCGCTCTACCACCACGGCGGGCCGGCGGCTGTGGAGGCCCTGCGGGCGGGCGGGGCGAGCATCCGCCAGATGCCGCTGCCGGCCGACCAGCTGGCCGAGGCCGCCCGCGATGAGCAGCGCCAGGCGGCCCTCGGCGCCGACGGCGGTACCCGCCGGCTTATCCCCACCCGCTCCGGCGTGCGGATCTTCGCCGACTACTACCGGCGCGGCGAACAGACGATTGTGTTGCTCCACGGTGCCGGCGGCGACCATTCGGCCTGGACGGTCCAGTACCCGCCCCTCCACGCCGCCGGTTACTCCACCTTGGCCCTGGACCTGCGGGGCCACGGCTACTCGGACCGGCCGCGGGGCGCGGACGACTACCGCCTGGAGCGCTTCGCCGACGACGTCTACGACGTGCTAGCGGCCCTGGAGGTGCGCGACTTCGTGATGGTCGGCCACTGCTTCGGCGGCATGGTGACGACGATGTTCCACCAGGCCCACCCTGACCTGAGCAAAGGCTACCTGCTGCTCGACACCGCCGCCCACGCGCCGGCGGTGCCGCGCCTGGTCGCCACCCGTGCGCCCTGGGTGATCGGGCTGGTGGGGCGGCTGTTGGAGCTGCTGCCGGCCGAGCGCCGCGCCCTGCTCCACAACGATATGCAGCCCTTCAAGGGCACGGGCGACATCCAGGTGGGCCGGCTGATGGCCGACGCTTCCCACACCACCCTGCGGGCCTGGCTGATGGTCTACCGGGGCATCGCCCAGTACGACGGCGTGGCCTCGCTCCGCTCGATGACCCAGCCTGTCTGGGTGGTGGTCGGCGAGGAGGACACGGTCTTTACCGTCGAGGACTCCCAGGTGATCCACAGCCACGTCCCGGGCTCGAAACTTGTCACCGTGCCGGGGGCCAATCATATCATTGTGGTGAACAACCCCGAGGTGGTTGAGCAGCTCATCCTGGACTTCATCGGTGATACGGGGGTCTTCTCCGGGCCGACGGGGGAGACTATCGCTTCGGACCTGAGCCAGGCGGCAGAGCAACGGTGAACGGAAGGATAATCCGCCGCGACGGACGTATCTGTTGAACCACGATCAGCGATGGACAAGCTCAACCTCGCTGAACAGCAGGGCACCCCGCTGCGCCAGCATCCGTAGGTCCAGTGCCACAACGCGCTCTAGATCGACGGCTCCAAAGGCCGTGAGCGGGAGCTGGACCTGGCCGGGGCTCACAGCCGCTCCCTCCCAATCTGCACTGAACAGGTCGGGCACCCGGCCGACCCAATCAACGTGGAGCAAGC
>DAOLDO010000055.1:0-14933 GCA_035327325.1 Chloroflexaceae bacterium
GGGGGGGGGGGCGGCTAGGGGGCCACCCCCCGCGCCTGGGTGTGGCGGAGGGGCCCGTCAGGTTGCCGAGGCGACCGCGGGCCGCACGGTCGGCGCCGGCGGGGCGGTCTCCAGCCGGAGGCCCCGCAGCCGCAGCGAGTTGCTGACCACGAAGACCGACGAGAAGGCCATCGCCGCCGCGGCGTAGATCGGGCTGAGCTGCCAGCCGAGCAGCGGGTAAAACACGCCCGCGGCCAGGGGAATGCCCACCACATTGTAGATGAAGGCCCAGAACAGGTTCCAGCGGATCGTGCGCATCGTGCGCCGGCTGAGCTGAATGGCCTGCGGCACACTCCGCAGATCGCCCCGCAGCAACGTCACATCGGCCGTCTCCATCGCCACGTCGGTGCCGGTGCCCATCGCGATGCCTACATCGGCCTGGGCTAGCGCGGGCGCATCGTTGATGCCGTCGCCCACCATCGCTACGACCCGGCCCTCGGCCTGCACGCGCTTGACCTCGGCGGCCTTCATCTCAGGCAGCACCTCGGCGATCACCTGCTCGGGCGCCAGCCCCACCTGTCGGCCAATCGCCTCGGCCGTGCGCCGATTGTCGCCGGTGAGCATGAGCACCTGAACACCCTGGTGCTTCAGCGCGGCCAGCGCCTCAGCGGAGGTTGGCTTAACCGGGTCGGCGATGCCGAGCACGCCCAGGGCCTGCCCGCCGGCCGCGACGACCACCGCGGTCTTCGCCTCGCCCTGCAGCCGCGCGACGGCGGCCTCGTACCCACCCAGAGCCACGCCTTGCTCACGCATCAGCCGCGGCGAGCCGATCAGCACCGCCCTGTCGTCGACCGTGGCCTGCACGCCGTGGCCGGCGATCGCCGCGAAGCCATCGGGCCGGGCCAGCGTCAGCCCGCGCTCGTGGGCCGCCCGCACCACCGCCTCGCCCAGCGGGTGCTCGGAGGCGCGCTCGACGCTCGCCGCCAGCTGCAGCAGCTCGCCCGCGTCCCCGTCGGTCACGATGTCGGTCACGGCCGGCTGGCCCTGGGTGATCGTGCCCGTCTTGTCGAAGACCACCGTGGCAATCTTGCCGGCCCGCTCCAGCGCCTCGGCGTTCTTGATCAGGATGCCGTGCTGGGCGCCCGTGCCCGTCCCGACCATGATTGCCGTCGGTGTGGCGAGGCCCAGCGCGCAGGGGCAGGCGATCACCAGCACCGCCACGGCGAAGATCATCGCCTGCACCGCGTCGCCGGTGACCAGCCACCAGACCAGGAAGGTGACCACGGCGATCACGATGACGATCGGCACGAACACCGCCGAGACCTGATCCACCAGCTTCTGCACCGGGGCCTTGGAGCCCTGGGCCTCCTGCACCAAGCGGACGATCTGGGCGAGCGCGGTGTCCTTGCCCACGCGGGTGGCGCGGAACTGGAAGCTGCCCGTGCGGTTCAGGGTCGCGCCGATCACGCTGTCGCCGACCTGCTTCTGCACCGGCATGCTCTCGCCAGTGAGCATGCTCTCGTCGACGGCCGAGCCGCCCTGGGTGAGCACGCCGTCCACCGGCACCTTCTCGCCGGGGCGCACGATGACGATGTCGCCGACGCGCACCTGGGCCAGCGGGATGTCGGTCTCCGCACCGCCGCGTAGCACGCGGGCGGTCTTGGCCTGGAGACCCATCAGCGCCTTGATCGCCGCACTGGTCTGGCTCTTGGCGCGGGCCTCCATGAACTTACCCACCAGCACCAGGGCGATGATCACGGCCGCGGTCTCGAAGTAGACGTGGCCGCTGAGCCCGCTGAGCAGGAGCCACAGGCTGTAGAAGTAGGCGGCCGAGGTGCCCAGGGCGATCAGGGTGTCCATGTTCGCCGTGCGCGCCTTCAGGGCCTTCCAGGCGTGGACGTAGAAGTCGCGCCCGGCGTAGAACTGCACCGGGGTGGCGAGGGCGAGGAACAGCCAGTTGAGCAGGTCATCGCGGGCGGCGGCGTGCTGCATCATCTCAGTCATCGACGCCCCCGGCATCTGGCGCATCATCTCGGCAGCCTGGCCGATGAACCATGGGTCGATCAGCCCGAAGTCACGAGCCATGGCCAGCACGAAGATCGGCAGGCCGAAGGCGACCGCGACGACGAGCTTGCGGCGCTTGTCAGCCAGTTCGGCCCGGCGGGCCAGGGTCTCGGCGTCCTCGCCCTCCTCGGCCGTGTCCGCTGCGGCAGGCGCGATCACCCCGTAGCCGGCGGCCTCAACCGCCGCGGTGAGGCTGGCTCGGTCGGCAACACCGGGGGCAACGGTGACGGTCGCGCGCTCGGTAGCCAGGTTGACGCTGGCCTCCAGCACACCGGGAGTCTTGCGCAGCGCCTTCTCGACGCGGGTCGAGCAGCTCGCGCAGGTCATGCCGGTGATCGGCAGCTCGAGCTGCTCGCTGATCACCCCGTAGCCGCTCTGTTCGACAGCGGCGACAAGCTGCTGGGGCTGAACCTGCTGGGGGTCGAAGGTGACGGTGGCTTGCTCGGTGGCCAGGTTCACCTGGGCGCTCTCCACGCCGGGGGTCTTGCGCAGCGCCTTCTCGACGCGGGTTGAGCAGCTCGCACAGGTCATCCCGGTGACGGGCAAGGTGAGTTGCTGCTGTGCCATATCACTCCTCGTGCTATCACGTACTTGTACCTGGCTCTATGGTACCTGCTACAAGCGGGCGCTGATACCCGCCAGATCGCCTACCACGGGTAGGGGCTATTGCCTGCTGGAGCTCCAGTCAGCACAACGGGGGCGATGCCGCGGCATCACCCCCGTCTGCTCCAGCCAGCGACGTTGCGCTTAGCCGGCCGTCTCAACAACGCTAATCTCGCGGTAGCCGGCGGTGTTGATGGCGGCGATCACGGCCTCGCGGCTCACCTCGGGGGCGGCCTCGACGACAACGTCCTTGCTCTGGGGGTCGGCGGTGACGGCGCTCACGCCGGCGACGCGCGAGACGGCCTTGCGCACGGAGGCGGCGCAGCCGCCACAGGTCATATCCTGGACTTTGAAGGTGTACATCAGGGGGCTCCTTGCCATTGCAGATGCGCGGACGCAGATATCGTAGCGCGGCCTTCGGCGGAGGCATACCCGCCATTTGGCCTACGCGAGGTAGGCAGTGTGGCGGGCCGCTCAGGACTACTTGTCGTGGGCGTCGTCCTCGCCGTGGGCGTCCGTATCCGTCTGGCCCGGCAGGGCGATTTCGATCTCTGCGCTCGCCGCGGGGGCGGGTCCACCGGGTGTGAAGCTGACCCCATTCGGCGCAGCGCCCATCGAGAGAGTCGTCACGACGCGCCGCTCGGCCAGATCCAGCACGGCGAGGTCGTCGCCGTAGATGTTCGTTACGTAGGCGTGGCGACCAGTGGGGTCAATCGTCACGCCGTGGGCGCCCTGCCCAGTCTCTACCGTCTTCACCACGCTCAGACCGGCAGTCTCGACGAACGACACCGTCGTGCTGGGCTGCTCGGGCGTGCCCTGGTTCGCGACCAGGAGCGTTGCGCTATCGGGTGAGACGAAGACCTGCACGGGACCCACGCCAACCTGCACCCTCCCAGTGAGCGTGCGGCCTGCCACATCGATCCGGCCAACCGCGTTCTCGGCGTTGAGTGAGACATAGGCCGTTGCGCCATCAGGGCTAAAGGCGACCTGCACCGGGCTCTGGCCAACCTCAATGTCGGCCACGCGCTGGTTGCTTGCGGTGTCGATCACACTGACCGTGGTGTCCTGCATGTTTGCAACGTAGACCCAGCGTCCGTCCGGGCTCGGGCGCAAGCCGTGGGGGTAGTCCCCAACCGTGATCGTTGCCTTCGTCTGGAAGGTCGCGGTGTCGATAGCGCTGACCGTGTTGTCCTCGGCATTAGACACGTAGGCGGTGCGCCCATTGGGCGAGAGGATGATATGAGCCGGGTGATGCCCGGTCGGGGCCATGCCGAGGAGCTTGTAGGTAGCCGTGTCGATAGCGATAGCCTGGTTATCGTGACCGCTGATTGCCCAGACACTGCGGCCGTCGGGCGCCACCTGGATATTGTGCGGGCCGGCAACACCAGTCAGGGTGGTCACGACCCGCTGTGTGGCCGCATCGACAGCGGTAAGGCTGTTGCCCTCCTCGTTCGCCACCCACACCGTACCTTGTACCATGCCCTCGTGCGCGCTCGCCGACCGCCCGATCCCACCGCGCACGAAGAGTGCCGCCGCTCCGCCCAGGAGCAGGAGGCCAATCAGACCGAAGATCACTGTGCGTCGCATTGTATAACTCCAATTCTTACTGTACCAGCACACTACGGCACGGAGTGTAATACCTTAGAAAGCAGAAGTCAGGGAGAAATGTCACATCGCTCATACGAGATGGCGGTGTGGTATTTGGCGCAATAGCGACCTGTTGTGTGTCAGGAGACGCATCCTGTCTTCTTGAGTTGCAGGTTGTTAACTCTTCCTCTGCTCTGCGCAGATATAATCCACTCCAGCAGCAGGTCGTACATGCTAGCGTAGATGGTTTTGCCCGTACAAAGAGCCGGGACGGTACGCCGCCCCGACTCCAGGCTGTGTTCCCACTGATATTTTGCCGCGACCCGTCTCCGTGGACGGCCTATGCTCGCCGCTGTAGGCCGCTTGCCACACGTGAGGGGCTGCCCCATATCGGCATTGCTGCCCGCTGCATACAGCAGCGCACCCTTGTCCTACGCCCGCCGTAGCTGCGGCACACGCTCCTGGATTCGCCGGGAGCTCGCCCAGGCCCAGGCAGCCGCCACGAGCCCAAGCCCGATGGCGACGAAGTGCGACTGCTGGAGCCCCCAGAGCCAGACTGGATCGATGCGCGTGAAGGTGATCGTGAACTTGCCGGCGGCGTACAGGCCCAGGTACAGGGCGAACAGATATCCGTCGGTCTTGACGCGCCCACGCAGGCTCCACAGCAGGATGAAGATGAGGACGTCCCAGATCTGCTCGTACATAAAGGATGGCTGGTAGGCCACCCCAAGTTGGGGCACGCGGGCGCCCGGATTTGTGTAGATTATCCCCCAGCTCCCGTCGGTCGCCTTGCCCACCGTGTCGCCGGTGACCAGACAGCCGAAGCGCCCGATCGCCTGCCCGAGCACCAGTCCCGGCGCCGCGGCGTCGAAGAAGCGCCGGATCGGCAGCCCATGCCGCCAGAGAAACAGACCGCCGGCCAGCCCGCCGCCGAGGATGGCACCCATGATCGAGATGCCGCCGTTCTGCACTGCGAGAATCTCAGCTGGGTTCGCGGCAAAAAAGGGCCAGCGGTCGAGCACAAAGAGCAGCCGGGCACCCACGAGGCCGCCGACAACAATCCAGGTCATTGCGTCCCAGACACGCTCGGCGGCAAGCCCCCGCCGCTGGGCCTCGCGTGTCGTCAGCCAGCCGCCGACCAGGATGCCGGTCGCGATCGCCAGACCGTACCACGACAGCGCGAACGGCCCTAGGTGGAGCAAGATCGGGTCAATCGAGACAGTGAACATGGGCATACCCCTCATCGACCTGGCCCGACGGCCAGGCTCAGCTTATGCGGTGTGACAATGCATCCGGCGCGCCTGATCGACCTTGTGGAGCAGGTAGAGCGCGCCGCCAAGGTTCATCACGATCCCGAGCCAGAGCAGCGGGGTCTTGTACGCGTTCAGCAGGAGCGCGGCGCCGGAGAGGCCCACGATGGGCAGCACGTCGGCCAGGTGGTGCGCGCAGCAGGCCAGCATTGCCGCTGTGCTGGTGCCGGTACTGGCGGCCACCCCGCCGGCGGCTGCCCGCGCGTGGAGGGCGCGCAGGTAGACGAAGAGCCCCACCTGGGCCCCAAAGCCGAGGCTAATTGCGCCGATGAACCAGCGGTCCTCGGCGAGCTGCTGCGTGGCGTGGGCCCAGCCCTGAGCCAGGGAGATCACGCCCAGATAGAAGACCAGCAGCCCGGCGACGGCCAGGAGCGCCGCAGCGAGGGGGCGCCAGGTCAGTGCCGCGCTACGCGGAGACGGGGTACGTTCCGGTGCGGTGGCACGGGGCGCCGGCGCGGGCTTGACCGGGGGCGGGCCGAAGCCGGCCACCGTCACCGCGTCCGCGACAGCCTGCGCTGTGGTTGTCTCAGGGTCGTACTCCACGTACGCCATCTCGGTCGCCGGGTTGACGTAGACTCTGGCAACGCCCGGCGTGCGGGCCAGGGTGCGCTCAACCACCAGGGCGCCCCCTCCGGCGCAGCTGAGGTTGTAGATTGGAACTGTCATCCGTTGCGTGGCCATCGCCATCTCCCTTCATCCGTTGCGGGTCTGGGCAGGCGTTCCGTGGCCCGCTCCGCCTGCCCGACCGGCCGCCGGCGCACCCCGTTGTGCGCGCATGGGCCAGCTCTAGTGTCGCACCTCTCCTTGAACGAGCGCTGAGTCGGCCCTGAAGCCCCGCTGAGTGTCCACGCAGCGAGGCAGTATGTGCCGCGCGCTCAGGAACTCCGCTCCTTCACCCAGGTCGTGACCAGGGGCGTGGTGACAATGAGCGTGAGCAGGCCAACCCACACCGCCCCACCGATGCGCGCAGTCAGTGTGTAATCGCCGGTCAAACTGGCGACCAGCAGGAAGAGGAGCGCGGCGCCGACCGAGATGGGCAGGTACAGGCGCGCGCTGCGCCTGGCGATTTCCTTTGTAACCTGTTCGTGTTCCATTGTGTAGTGCTTGCCTTCCTCGTGCCGGCGAGCACGTCTGACGACCCACTCGCCGGCAGTACTGATGTAGGGATTAGCGGCTCGTCGCCGGGCGCGACTGCGTGGCCTGGGCCAGTTGCTCTTCCCCGCCGCGTCCCGAGCCGCGTCGGAGCGAGGGCACGAAGCGCTTGAGCAGCAGCGTATTCAGCGTCACCGAGACTGAGCTGATGGCCATGAAGGCCGCTGCCAGCTCGGGGCTGACCACCAGGGCGAAGAAGGGGTAGAAGAGGCCCGCGCCGAGCGGGATGCCAAGGATGTTGTAGGCGAAGGCCCAGAAGAGGTTCTGCTTGACCTTGCGCATCGTCGCGCGGGCTACCTCAAGGGCTACGACCACATCGCGGATGTCATCGCGGATCAGGATGACGTCGCCGGTCTCCTTGGCTACATCTGTGCCGGAGCCGATCGCCAGACCGACCTCAGCCTGAGCCAGAGCAGGAGCATCGTTGATCCCGTCGCCAACCATCGCCACCCGGCGGCCTTGAGCCTGCAGGCGCTTGACCTCGGCGGCTTTGTCCTGGGGCAGCACCTCAGCCAGCACCCGGCCGATGCCTACCTGCCGCGCAATCGCCTCGGCAGTACGGCGGTTGTCGCCGGTGATCATCGCCACCTCAAGGCCCATGCGGTGCAGGGTCGCCACGGCCTCGGCGGAGTGCGCTTTGAGGGTGTCGGCCACGGCGATCAGCCCGGCGCCCTGCCCATCCATGGCGACAAACATCACCGTCTTGCCCGCAGCCTCCAGCTCCTCGGCCGCCGTGGCCAGCGTGGCGATGCTGATCCCTTGCTCTTCCATCAACTTGCGGTTGCCGAGGAGCAGCGCGCGGCCCTCAACCCGAGCGGTGATGCCTCGCCCGGGGACAGCGGCAAACGCTTCCGGTGCTGCCAGGGTGAACGCGCGAGTCTGGGCGCCGCGCACAATTGCCTCGCCGAGCGGATGCTCGCTGTGCTGCTCGGCTGCGGCCGCCAGGCGCAACACATCTTCTTCCGCGATACCGTTCACTGCAATGATGTCGGTCACGGACGGCTCGCCTCTGGTCAGCGTACCGGTTTTGTCGAAGACAACCGTCTGGAGCTTGCTCGCGTTCTCGATCGCCTCGGCGCCCTTGAAGAGCACGCCGTACTCGGCGGCCTTGCCCGTGCCGGCCATCATCGCACTCGGCGTCGCCAGGCCCACGGCGCACGGGCAGGAGATGACCAGTACCGTAACGGAGAGCAGTAGCGCGAAGCCGAACACGCCGATGGCACCCAGACTGTAGGGCGAGAGGATGAAGCTCGAGGCCGGGTCGAAGTACAGCTGATAGCCAAAGAAGAACCAGAAGAGGAAGACCACCACGGCCAGCAGATGCACGCCGAGAATGAAGTGGCCTGCGACCCAGTCAGCCAGCTTCTGGATGGGCGCTTTGCTCGCCTGGGCGTCCTCCACGAGCCGGATGATCTGCGCGAGCGCCGTCTCCTTGCCCACACGGGTCGCGGTGAAGGCGAAGCTACCGGTCTTGTTCATGGTGCCGCCGATCACTGCGTCGCCGGCCCGCTTCTCGACCGGGATGCTCTCGCCGGTGAGCATCGACTCGTCCACGGCCGAGTAGCCCTCGACCACGGCGCCGTCCACCGGGATGCTTTCGCCGGGACGCACGCGCAGCAGATCGCCGGGGACAACCTCGTCGGCGGGCAGCTCGAGCTCGGCGCCGTCGCGCACTACGCGGGCGACCTTCGGCTGAAGCTTCATCAGCTTGCGAATAGCCTCCGAGGTACGCCCGCGGGTCAAGGCCTCCAGCCAGCGGCCCAGTACAATGAAGCCGGTCAGCAGGGCGGCGCTCTCAAAGAAGGTGGCGCCCTCGCCGCCGAATCCGGCGTCGGGGAAGAGCGTGTTGATCACGGCAATGCCGTAGGCAGCACCAATTCCGGTGGCGTAGAGCAGGTTCATATCCGTCACCCCATGGCGCATGCCGCGCCAGGAGTTGACGAAGAACTGGCGTCCAGGGCCGAAGACGATGGGCGTGGTGAGCAGCCCGAGCACCCACTTTTCGGAGAGCCACGCGGGGACGAAGGCCTGGAGTGGGCCGAGCATATCGTAGAAGGTGCCGATCATCACCAGCAGCCCGATCGTGCCGGCGATAAGGAGGTTGCGGCCCTGGCGACGCACCTCTTCCGCACGGGCCTGCTGCTCACGATCCAGGGCGTCCACGACCGTCCCGCGCTCATTAGGCTCGTAGCCCACCTCGCGGACAGCCTGCTTAAGCCTCCCGACGCTGACCACGTCGGGGATATAGCTGACCCGGGCAGTCCCGAGGCCGAGATTGACCGTGGCTGAAGTGACGCCAGGTACTCCCGTGAGGGCTTTCTCGACGTGGGCGACGCACGAGGCGCAGGTCATTCCGCGCACATCAAGTGTAAGCTCGGCGGTGGGAACCTGGTAGCCGACGCCGGTGACCGCGGCGCGCAAGTCGTCGACGCTGGCGCGGGCGGGATCGTAGGTCAGGCGAGCGCTGTTCGTGCCCAGGTTGACGACGACCTCGGCCACGCCAGGGACGGCGCTCAGGGCCTTCTCGACATGGGCGACACAAGAGGCGCAGGTCATCCCCTGCACCGGGAGGGTGAGCTGCTCCGATGATACGGCCATAACGCTTCTCCTTACCTGGCGGATGTCGCAGGACGGGTGTGTCCGCGGCTCTGGCAGGAGTATCAGGGGGGCCGCTGAGTCGCGCCTGAAGCGAAGCTGATTCCCCGCTGAGGAGGGTTGGGCCTGCCCCGTACGAGGCGCCGATCTTCAGGAACGGGACAGCCACGCCTCAGCCAGGACTCAACTGGGTCGACGATCCTGAGTACCAGCGACGGATGGTCGCCCAGGTACCAGCGAGGTGTTTCCATGCTGCACGACCCTGTTTGTGGCCGGCGGATCAACCGTAACCAGGCCTATGCTCGAATGACCCATGAGCGTGTGATCTACTTTCTGTGCTGCCCCGTCTGTCAAGCGGAGTTCGCGGCCGCGCCGGAGCGCTACGCCGACCCGAAGATCGGCGAGCCTGTGCGCGGGCCGCGCGATGCCCGTCCCCATCACCATCATGAGGCGCCTGTGGAGCCCGACGACGAGGATGAAACCTCAACCGAAGGCGGACGCGTGCGACCGCGGCGCAGGGCGCCGCGCTAACCCTGGAGTGACAGCCATGACCCTCAAAGGCGAGGAGCGGCGCTTTGACCCCATCTGTGGGATGTGGCTCGCGCCCGAGCAGGTCGCGGCCACCTACACCTACATCGGCCGCGTGTACAGCTTCTGTAGCGCCGAGTGCCGCGATCTGTTTACGCGGAAACCCGACGTCTATGTGGTGCGGCTCGCCTACGACCCGGAAGCGTGCATCGCCCACCTCTGCCCAGTTCAGCGAGCCGACCAGGGCGACCGCTCCGAACCATCGACCGGCTGACCGGAAAGTGAGACTGCGATGCTTGAACGAACCCCATTCCGCCTGTCGCGCGCCTATGTCGTCCCGATCGTTATCGTGACGATCGCCGTCCTCATCGGCGCCGGGATCCGGCTGCTCAGCACGGCGACAGCGGCCCAGCCGCCTACCTTACCGGCGGCTGCAACGGCCGATCGCACCCGCGTGAGCGAGGGCGGCCAGGTCACGATCACCGCAACGTGGCAAGACCCTGCGCCGGGGCCGGCCTTTACGATCGTCATGGACACCCACGCGGTCGACCTCGACGGCTACGACCTGACACAGCTCGCCGTGCTGCGCGTCGACAACGGCCCCGAGCTGACGCCGGTGAGCTGGGATGCCCCTGCCGGCGGGCACCACCGCGAGGGCACGCTCACCTTCCCCGCCGAGCAAGGTGGCAAACCCATCATCGACATTACGACTCGGACGGTTGAGCTCGTCGTCCGCGATGTGGCCGGCGTGCCCGAGCGGGTGCTCATCTGGCAGCGCTAGGAGCGTGGGATGGAAGTATTTGCCGCACAAGTGTGCATTCTCCCACAAATTCCCGGTCAATTCAGGCCCTGACATGGCCGATTTGGGCAAAAGTTGCACGCTCGGCGTGCTGTACTTTACAGTGAGCCCACGCTGGTTGGAGACACTCCTCCCTGCCCCTGTTACCCCACTTCGCCCCACACTCGCCTGCCGCCGGCGGCCTACCCCTCAACCAGCTGCCGCCGGCGGTGCGTGTTGCTCGCCCGCGCGCACTGTGAGCTCGCCCAGGAGGCGGCATCTCCGATGTGCGGCGCTTAAAACGATTGAGAGGTCGACGATGAGAGTCCGAAAGGCTCGCGTACTGGTGAACGGCTATGGTGTTATCGGCAAGCGCATCGCCGACGCCGTGGTGGCGCAGGAAGACATGGAGCTGGTCGGCGTCGCCGACGTGGTCAGCGACTGGCGCATCAAGGTTGCGGCCGCGAAGGGCTTCCGCGTCTTTGCCTCCACGGCGAGCGCGCTCGACCCGATGGGGGCGACCGGAGTGAAGCTTGCCGGGCAGCTCGACGACATTCTCGGCGAGGTCGATGTTGTCGCCGATGCGACGCCCAAGAAGGTCGCGGCGGCCAACTTTGAGCGCTACCAGGCCGCCGGCGTCAAGTCGATCTTCCAGGGCGGCGAAAAGCATAGCCTGACCGGGCACTCCTTCGTCGCCCAGGCCAACTACGCCTCAGCCCTTGGCCGAACTGCGACGCGCGTCGTCTCGTGCAACACGACCAGCATTGTGCGCACGCTGGGCGCTCTGCGCGAGGCCGGGCTGCTGCGCAAGGCCCGCGGTGTGCTCGTGCGTCGCGCCACCGACCCATGGGAGTCGGATCACTCGGGCGTGATGAATACCGTCGTTCCCGAGCGCGAGATTCCCTCGCACCAGGGGCCTGACGCACAGACGGTGCTCCCGGATCTCGACGTGGTCACCATCGCCGTTGTCGCTGCTCACACGACGAGCCATCTGCACGCCTGGAGCGTCGAACTGACCCGCCCGGCAACCAAGGAGGAGGTACTCGACGCGTTTCGCTCCGCGCCGCGGATCGCATTTCTTCGGGCCGATCAGGGGCTGGTCGCCCTCAACAGCACCCACGAGCTGATGGCCGACCTGGGGCGGTCGCGCGGCGATATGTGGGAGGTCGGGCTCTGGGAAGATAGCCTGACAGTGCGTGGCGAGGAGTTGTTCTACAACTATCAGGTCTACAACCAGGCGATTGTGGTCCCAGAGACGATTGACGCCATCCGTGCTCTGACCGGCATTGAGGAGGATGGGTATGCGTCGATCGCGCGGACCGACGCAGCCCTCGGCCTCACAGACAGCTTTGTCTGATCGGCTGGCTGGTCTTTCATGAGGGCAAGGCAGGCAGGTGGACGACCACCTGGGTGCCTTGCCCTGGGACGCTCGCAATGTTGATCGTGCCCCCGTGCTGCGCGACGATCCACTGGGCGATCGGGAGGCCGAGACCTGTGCCGCCAGGGTCGCGGCCGCGGGCCGGGTCGGCGCGGTAGAAGCGCTCGAAGACGTGGGGAAGGTCGTCTGGCGCAATGCCCACCCCGGTATCGCACACCCGGATCTCGGCGCGGTCACCCGCCTGCCGGAGCCCGACGGTCACGGTGCCGCCGGACGGCGTGTACTTCACGGCATTGTCGAGCAGGATCAGGACGAGCTGGCGCAGACGGTCTTCGTCGCCGCAGGCGCGCACCGGCTCGAACGGATCGAGCTGGAGCACACGCCCCTTGGCGAGCGTGCGACCAGTCTGAAACGTATCGAGTACCACCGCATCGAGATCGACGGCGTCCCGCCGAATGTCGACTCCCGCATCGGCGCGGGCGAGGGCCAGCAGGTCGGCCACCAACCTGGTGAGTCGGTCCGCCTCCCGCGCCGCCTCGTCGAGGGCCTCGATCCGCTCTTCGCTGGGGAGCTCAGGCCGCCGCCGGAGCAGCTCCAGGTTGCCCTGAATGGCGGTGAGGGGCGCGCGCAGCTCGTGGGAGGCGTCGGCGACGAAGCGCTGCTGGGCGCGGTACGCCTGCTCGATGCTGGCGAGCATGGTGTTGAAGGTCGTGGCCAGAGTGCCGAGCTCGTCCTGCTGGCGCGGATCGGGGATGCGCCGGGAGAGATCGCGGGAGGCGGTGATGGCACGTGCCGTCGCCACCATGTGTGTGACCGGGTGGAGCGCCTGCCCTGCAACGATCAAGCCGGCGAGCAGCGCGACCGCTAATCCCAGCGCCCCAAGGCTGAACAACATCATCCGGAAGGCGGCAATGCCGGCGTCGATCCGGCCCAAGGGCGAGACGGCCTCGATGTAGCCAATGGAAGTATTATCGCCTGGTCGGACGATCGGCACCACAAAGGTGCGCCAGCGCTCGCCTTCGGCGGTCACGATTCCGAAGGCGCTCATTGGCGGCACGTCGGGTGGCGCGAGGGGGGCCAGTGCGGCGAGCCAATTGTAGGCCGGGCCTGCAGGGGCGGCGAGCACGGCTCGGGGGTCACTTTGGGGCGCAAACTCCCCATTCGGCGTCGCCTCGCGGAGCACCGCATCGGACCCATACAAGCGGAGCACCACGGTAAAGCCGCCACTGCCCTGCGCGAGGTGCAGCGGATCGTCCATCACCGTCGCCTCGACAACGGCGTGGCCTGCGCTCGTGATGAGAATGCGATCGAGATCGTCGTACTGGCCCCTGCTGTGCACCGCATAGGCCAGGGTCCCAACGACGAGGAGCACGAGTGCGCAGAGCGCGGCGCACCAGAGGGCCAGGCGTAGCCGGAGCGACATCAGGCGCCCTCCTGGCGCAGGACGTAGCCGGCCCCGCGGATGGTGTGCAACAGTCGGCTCTCGCCCCCGCTCTCGAGCTTCTGGCGCAGCTGCTTGACGTAGACCTCCACCACGTTCGCGTTGCCGCCGAAATCGTAGCCCCAGACCCGATCGAGCAGCAACTCCTTCGGTAACACCTGCTCGGCATGGCGCAGGAATTCGTGGAGGAGCTTGAACTCGAGGCTGGTGAGGGTCACCGGGCGTTCCCCTCGAAAGACCGCGTGGCGGGCGGGCTCCAGCGCCAGGTCGGCATAGCGCAGCACCTGCGGCTGCTCGGCCTCGCGCCGGCGGAGCAAGGCGCGAATGTGCGCCAACAGCACCTCGAAGCTGAAGGGTTTGACCATGTAGTCGTCGGCGCCGGTCTCCAGTCCTTGCACCTGCTCGGCGGGGGTGTCGCGGGCCGTCAGCATCAGCACGGGCAGCGTCGCATCAGCCGCCCGTAGCCGGCGCAGCACCTCCAGTCCGTTGAGGCCCGGCATCATGATGTCCAGCACGACGAGATCGGGCGGCGCCTCACGGGCTGCGGCGAGCCCCGCGGGGCCGTCAGCCGCGATCGTGACCGTGTACCCTTCATAAGACAGGCCGCGGCGCAGGACACTCGTTACGGCGGGATCGTCGTCGACGACAAGAATACGCGTCACCACTGCCTCCTTGACCAGCGAGCCGGCGCCATCCTGACGTCAGCGCGCTGGTCAGAGTGTAGCAAGGTTGTGACGCCGGGCGCGAAAAACATTCGTTACCAGGAGTGACTGGGCCACAACCGCTCGATGGCCTCGCTAGTGGCGGTGCCCCTGGTCGTTGCCTCCGCCCCCGTGGCCGCCATGGCCGCCCATCATGAAGAGGTGCATAAGCGGGCAGAGCAGGAAGATGGCATATGGTAGCAGGGTGATGACGTGGGCGGTATGCGCGACCAGGGCGTAGATCACGACGGCGCTGACGAGCGCGAGGATGGCAGCGCCCGCCGGTGAGCGCATCAGCGCGCGGAGGCCACCAGGGGTGGACTTAGAGTGGTTCATCGGTTCCTCCATCAGGCGGCGGTTCACATCGGGCCTGAGTACCTGCCGGATCGTGCGTCTGGTGGCTGAGGCTGCGCTGAGTCCGAGCTGAGCGCGTGCTGAAGCGACAGGCCAGTCGTTACGCCCGCTGCTGTGGTCAGCCAGGATTCAGGGCATCCTCAGCGGGGCCTCAGGGAGGCGGGGCACACTGGCAGCGTCGGGAGCCGGCCCCGACGCAACCATACCCCTGAGGCTGCGGCATGCTGCCGCGTATGATGAGGTGCCACGATGTCATCCCAGCCCAAGCCCTCCGCCAGTTGTCATCAGCACGGGCCCCGCGGCCGGCGCGCCCCCGCTCGGAAACCCGCCTTTGGCCCGCGCCTCGCCGCCTTCCTCGTGATCGTCGTCCTGGTCGTCGGCGGCGCCGTATGGCTCCTGCGTTCGCCCGCGGCGACGGTGCGTGCCGAACAGGATGTCACCGTGACAATGAGCGGTTTCACGC